>DASVVI010000758.1:0-8124 GCA_036386635.1 Longimicrobium sp. | reverse complement strand
TGCGCGGTTGCGGGGTTCGGCGCGGGGGCGGGCACGGGCAGCCACGTGGGGGCGGCCCCTACAGGGTTGGGTGAGGAGGGGCGGGGGTGGGGCCGCGGCGGGGGTGGGCAGACACGCAGGTCTGCCCCTACCGTTTTCGGCGCACGACGCGGGCGGCGGTGCAGCCCGTGACACGGGCGCGATGAATCGCGCCCCTACCGGATCTGCAGGAGGCGAAAGGGGAGTTCTCCCCCTTACCCGCCCTGCGCCCCCGCAGGCGGGGGAGGGGGTCGGGGGGAGGGGGCATCTACCAGCGCCTGCAGGAGGCGGATGGCTTCGCGCTTCTCCTTTTTACCGAGGGGGGCGAGCGAGGCCTTGATGCGCGCGGTGTGCTCGGGAAGGATGCGTTTCACCAGCGACTCACCCTCGTCTGTCAGGGCGGCGAGGCGGGCGCGGCGGTCGAGGGGGTGGCCGCGGCGCTCCACCAGGCCGCGCTTCTCCAGGCGGTCGACCAGGTAGGTGATGCCGCCGCTGGAGACGAGGATGCGCCGCTGCACCTCGCCCACGAGCATGGGGCCGCGGTGGAGGAGCGCTTCCAGGACTCCGAACTCCGCCGGCGTAAGGCCGTGGCGCGCCAGGTCGTCCGCGGCGTGGGCCTGCACGGCGCCGTACGCACGCGCCAGCGCCGCCCACAGCCGCAGCGTGAGCGACTGCGCCTCGGCGGGCGTGGGATCGAGCTCGGGGGTGAGGGGCATCTCGGCTCCGTGGTGGGGCGGGTCTTGAACGCGGGGTCCGCAACACCCGGACCTCACCGGCAGGGTTGTTGCGCATTCGGAAGGCGCTCGCGGCGCAGGCGGTGGTGAACCCGAACCCCACGTTTGATGAGCCCCCGATCCACCGCAATGGAAACCGCCGGCACGGAGCTGATCCCGGCGCGCGGCAAGGAGTGCGAGGTCCAGGTTGGCGGGCGGGTGGTGCGGCTCACCAACCTCCACAAGCCCTTCTGGCCCGAGGACGGGATCACCAAGGGCGACCTGCTGCGCTACTACCTCTCCGTCTCCAGGTGGCTGCTGCCGCACCTGCGCGGGCGGGCGATGGTGATGAAGCGCTACCCCAACGGCTACAAGGGCCCCTTCTTCTTCATGAAGCGCACCCCACCCGGCGCGCCCGAGTGGCTGAAGACGTGCGCCATCGAGCACAGGTCCAAGAGCATCATCGACTTCCCCATCATCGACGACGAGGCGTCGTTGCTCTGGGCCGTGAACCTGGGGTGCATCGACCTCAACCAGTGGTACGGCGTGTGTGAGGACTACAACCGCCCCGACTACCTCCACTTCGACCTCGACCCCGTCCCCGGCGCAGACTTCGCGCGCGTGCGGCAGGTGGCGCTTCACGTGCGCGACGCACTGGCCAAGCAGGGGATGAAGAGCTATCCCAAGACCACGGGGAGCAAGGGGATCCACATCTACGTGCCCATCGTGCGCGGGCCGCTGCAGAAGCAGGTGTGGACCTACGCCAAGTGGTTCGCGCAGACGCTGGAGAAGCGCTTCCCCGACCTCGTGACCGCCGAGTACCGCGTGGCGAAGCGGCCGGCCGGGCGCGTGCTGGTGGACTACAACCAGAACGCGTGGGGGCGCACCCTCGCCTCGGTCTACTCCGTCCGCCCCAAGCCCGGCGCCACCGTCTCCGCGCCGGTCACCTGGGAGGAGGTAGAGGCGGGGATCGAGATCGAGGACTTCACCCTGCGCAACGTTCCCGCGCGAGTTGCAGAGCTGGGCGACCTGTACCGGCCCTTGGTGCTGAACCGCGGCCGCTTCGACCTCTCGAAGGTAATGTGATCATGGAGCTGCCGATCGCGCTGGACTACGCGCCCATGGAGGCCGAATCGCAGGCGGAGATCCCCGCGGGCGAGGGGTGGCAGTACGAGCCGAAGTGGGACGGCTTCCGCTGCCTCGCCTTCCGCGACGGCGACGAGGTGGATCTGCGCTCGAAATCCGGGAAGCCGCTCGCGCGCTACTTTCCCGACGTGGTGGAGAACCTCCGCTCGCTGCGCGCCAACCGCTTCGTGCTGGATGGCGAGATCGTGGTGCCCGTGGGCGATTCGCTGAGCTTCGAGGAGCTGCAGCTTCGCCTGCACCCCGCCGCCAGCCGCGTGCAGAAGCTGGCCGCCGCGCACCCCGCCGTCTTCATCACCTTCGACCTGCTGCTGGGCGCGCGCGGCGCTCCGCTGACCGAGCGCCCCCTCGCCGAGCGGCGTCCGAAGCTGGAGGCGTTCGCGGAGCAGTTCTTTAAGGACGACGAGCGCATCCGCCTCTCGCGCGCCACCACGGACCCGGCGCAGGCGAACGACTGGCTCTGCGGCGGCGTAAAGGGGCTGGATGGCATCATGGCCAAGCGCCTGGACGCCGCCTACGCCAGCGGCGAGCGCACGGCGATGGTGAAGGTGAAGAACCTGCGCTCCGCCGAGTGCGTGGTGGGCGGCTTCCGCTACGCCGCGAAGAAGAAGATCGTCGGCTCGCTGCTGCTGGGGCTGTACACGGCGGACGGGCTGCTGCACCACGTCGGCTTCTGCAGCGCCATTCCGGAGGAGGAGCGCGCGCGCCTGACTCCCGAGTTGGAGAAGCTGGTGGAGGCGCCGGGCTTCACCGGCTCCGCGCCGGGCGGGCCCAGCCGCTGGAGCACCGAGCGCTCCACGCAATGGGAGCCGCTGGCCAGCAAGCTCGTGGTGGAGGTGCAGTACGACCACTTCAGCGGCGACCGCTTCCGCCACGGCACCCGCTTTCTGCGCTGGCGGCCGGACAAGGAGCCGCGCCTGTGCAGCATGGAGCAGGTCGTCAAGGACAGCCGGTCGACGGCTGCGCTGTTGTAGGGGGCGGGGGGCCGGGCGGGGCCCCCTCCCCCGCTCGTTCCTCGCGGCCCCTCCCCCAAAACTGCCTGGGGGAGGGGCGTACGCAGAGATCTTCGTGCGGTGCACGGATCCCGTAGGGGCGCGATTCATCGCGCCCGTGCCCGCCACCGCTCCACCCCGGTCGTCTGTCTGCACAGATCCGGTAGGGGCGGCCCCATGTGGCCGCCCGTGTCTGTCCCCCGCCCCGCGGGCCGAACATCCGTAGGGGCAGACCTGCGTTTCCCTCTGTTCCAACCTTTTCGTCCGCGCGGCCCGCATTTCCTGTGTGGAATGCCGGGGTGTTCGCTCCAGGGGCAGGTCTGGTGGGAGGGGCTCCGTCGCGGATCGTGGGTGCGCGTGTCTTTAGTCGGCTCGAAGAGCAGAGCACTTCCGTATTTCATCTTTACAGCATCGTGCCCGGGAGGATTTCAGCTTCGCGCAGATAGGGGCACACTACCTGCTCATCTCCGCGGCCGCTCCGAAGTGGACTATCCCCACATTCGCGGCGAACGGCGCCGAGGGGCGCGGTTTCAGCATCTGGGCACGAGCGGGTGCCGCTATCCCCCCACCATTCTGCTCATCCTCGAACCTTTTGGAAGGACATGGCATACGACAAGCAACTTATCGTTGTTCTCCACCCCGCGTCGGCGCCACACCTGCAGACGCTGAAGGACGGAGCCGCGGCGCTCAAGTCGGCGAAAGGAATATCCGACGCCCTCGTTCTCGACCCGAATGCGGTATCGGTTGAATCCTCTACGCACGCGAAGTTCCGCGCTTTGACCCAGCATTCTCGCCTGTACATCATCGCGCACGGAGGAACTACCATCGGTGGTTCGAAGCCTGGAGATCTGGCGGCCTTCCTGAGTAATACGTGCGGACTTCGCGAGGTGGGGAAGATCGTGCTTATCATGTGCGGGTCAAAGACCGCCCTGGAAACGGCGCAGGACTTTCATCGTGCCCTTGGAGAACTCCACGACATCCGCTCCGACATGCACGGCTACCTGTCCGAGATCAAGATCATAGATGCGAACGACATGAAGCTTGTCCAGGAGCTCGCTGGGAACGGGATCACGAAGCTGGATTGGAAACTCGGGGAGCGCCGCTTGAAGATCGATGGCGGCCAATCGCTGTCGGACTGGAAGAAGCCGCGCGACTCAAAGCTTTCCAAGTACATTTTTGGCTGGGACGCTGATATACAGATGTTCGATCTCGTCTACTGATACGCGATCAGGCCGTACACTGTCGAAGCCAGATCCCGCGCTTGCGACGTCGGACGAGCTGATTCGCCTCAACCTCAGGGCCCTACAACGCCGCCGCCGTATCCCCCGGGATCATCGCGCGCCGCGCGAGCGACACGGGGAGGCCCAGGCGCAGGAAGCGGTCGTGGAACTCGCGCAGGGAGAAGGGCTTGCCCTGCGACTCCAGGTGGCGGCGGTAGTCGTCGCGCAGCTTCAGGATCTGCATGCGGCCCAGCGCGTAGTACAGGTACGTAGGATCGTTGGTGCCGCGCTGCGTCTCGCGCAGGGCGGGGAAGGGGGCGAAGAAGGCGATCTCCTCGAACCGCTTCGCCGCATCCTCCACCGATGCGTCGTAGGCGTGCATCGCGAGGCCGGCGTGCCAGCGCGCGTGCCGCTGGAGGGCGCGCCGCAGCTGGCCCAGGCGCACCGCGGGACTGCCTCCGCCCAGCCCCTCGTCCACCATCATCTGCTCCGCGTAGTGCGCCCACCCCTCCACCAGCGACGAGGGGGTGAAGACCTTGCGCACCTCGGTGGGAATTTGCGAGCGGTAGAGGAGCTGCACGAAGTGGCCGGGCATCGCCTCGTGCACCGTGATCCCCAGCAGCCCCGGGTAGTTGAAGTAGGTGAGGTGCTGCTCCTTCTGCTCCGCCGTCCAGGCGGGGTCCACGTTGGTGATGTTGTAGAACGCCTCGGTGGCCACGTCCTCGAAGGGGCCGGGGGTGTCCATGGAGGCGAAGCCCTGCCGCGCGTACTCCGGCGTGGGGCGCACCACCGGCATCCGGTCGCTCGGCAGAGTGACGATGCCGTGCTCCACGATGAAGCGGCGGATGGTGTCCAGCTGCGCGCGGGCGGTGGGGATCAGCTGCTCGGGCGTGGGATGCACGCCTGTAATCGAATCCATCACCTGCAGAGGAGTGCGGCGCGGGTCGATGCGCGCCGCCTCGCGGGCCACCCGCGCGTGGTAGTCGCGGATGGCGCGCTCGTTCACGTCGCGAAGCTGGTCCGCCGTCAGGTCCACGAACTCCTCGTACTTCACCTTCCGCTCGAAGACGGAGCGGCCCAGCCGGAAGTCGCCGCGGGCCGTGGGCACCACCTCCCGCTCCAGCCACGTCGCGTACCCCTCCATCTGGGCGATGGCGCGATTGCGCGCGGCCTCGAAGCGGGTGCGGAGCGCGGGGTCTACGCTGCCGGCGCCCTGCGCGGCGAGGGCGGCCGGGAGGTCCTGGCGCAGGAAGCTCACCGTGCCGCGCGTGTTCCGCACCGCGTCCGTGGCCCAGAGCTGCGGGACGTCTGCGAGGTTGGTGCGCGCGGCGTCGAGGACGGCGGGGATCCCCTCCATGCGCGCGATCAGCAGCTCCATCCGCCGCGGCACGGGCGCGAACTCGCGCGAGGCGATCGACGCCAGCCCGCCCGCCACGACGTTGTTGTAGAACGACGGGTTCTTTTGCCACCCGCGCACCTCCGTCCACTCCAGCAGCTCGGCGCGCAGGGCGTGGTCCAGGATCTGGTGGTCGAACCGCGAGTCCTGGTTGAGTGTGGCGGGGTCGATGTTGCCGAGCTCGGCCAGGAAGCGGCGCAGCACGCCCGTACGCGCGTCGATGTCCGGTCGCGTAAGGGCGGGGAGGCGCTCGTCGAAGCGATGGATACCCAGCCCGGTGGCGCGCACCGGGTCCGCGGCGTAGTACCAGTCCAGAAAGGTGCGCGCGAAGAGGTCGTAGCGCGCCTGCTGGACGGCGTTCACGGGCGCAGGCGTGGGCTCGGGGACGGTGCGGGGCGCCGCGGGGGCGCACGCGGCCAGCGCCAGCGCGAGCAGGACGGTACGCCTCATGGATCTCATCCGTGCGAAGTGTGTGCGGGTCGGGAGTCGCTCCGAAGATAGCCCGCCCTCCGCGCGGGGCGCCACCCGGCGTCAGAAGAGGGGGTGCCCGCGCCGTTCAATGAACGAAGCTCCGGGGTTCATCGAACGGCGACCGAACGCCCGGCCCACCTCTCCGGAGCGTCCGGCGAAGCGCGCAACTCGGGCGCCCGCAACGGCTTGCGGCGCGCGGCGTCACGGGCCCCTTCGATGCACCTGCGCGGGCCATCCCCACCGGCACTCGCCGGCGTCGCGATCCATCTCCACCCGGACGGTGCCGTATGTGGAAGCGCTCGCCCCTCCTCCTGATCCTCCTGCTGGCCGCCTGCGGCGATTCCGGCTCCGACCAGAACTCCTCAATGAACCGGGAGGAGCTGATCGAGTTCTCGGAGGTACAGAGCGCGCAGACTACGAGCGACAGCGGCGGGCCGGCGGGCGTGATGTACGAAACCGCTCAGGCGATCCCCCCCGAGCTCGAGGACGGCGGATCCGGCATCGAGAACGGCGTCGCGCGGACGAGGGCGGAGCGGTACGCATCGCTGGCGGAGAACCGCTTCATGGATGCGCGCCGGGCGCCGCTCTCCACCTTTGCCATCGACGTGGACGCGGCATCGTACAGCAACGTGCGCCGCTTCCTCACCAGCGGCACCCTTCCGCCGGCCGACGCGGTGCGGATCGAGGAGCTGGTCAACTACTTCGACTACGACTATCCCGATCCCGCCGGCGAGGACCCGTTCTCCATCACCACCGAGGTGTCCGCGGCGCCCTGGAACCCCCGCCACCGCCTGGTGCACGTGGGGCTGCAGGGGCGGCGGATGAGCACGGAGCGCCTCCCGCCCAGCAACCTCGTCTTCCTGGTGGACGTCTCCGGCTCCATGCAGTCGCCGGACAAGCTGCCGCTGGTGCAGGAAAGCCTGCGCATGCTCACGGACCAGCTTCGCCGCCAGGACCGCGTCGCCATCGTGCTGTACGCGGGCGATGCGGGGGTGGCGCTTCCCAGCACCTCCGGCGCGGACAAGGCGGCCATCCGCCGCGCTATCGACGCCATGTACGCGGGCGGCTCCACCAACGGCGCGGGCGGCATCACCACGGCGTACGAGACTGTGCGGCGCAACTACATCCCCGGCGGCAACAACCGCGTCATCCTGGTCACCGACGGCGACTTCAACGTGGGCGTCAGCACCGACGCGGAGCTGGTGAAGCTGATCGAGCGCGAGCGCAACGACGGGATCTCGCTGACGGTGCTGGGCTTCGGCACGGGGAACTACCAGGACGCCAAGATGGAGGCGCTGGCGGACCACGGGAACGGCAACTACGCCTACGTGGACGACGCCGGGGAGGCGCGCAAGGCGCTGGTGGAGGAGATGGCGGGGACGCTGCACACCCTCGCGAAAGATGTAAAGGTCCAGGTGGAGTTCGATCCGGCGCGCGTGCAGAGCTACCGGTTGATCGGCTATGAGAACCGTGCCCTGGCCGCGCGCGACTTCCGCGACGACCGCAAGGATGCCGGCGAGCTGGGCGCCGGCCACTCGGTGACCGCGCTCTACGAGGTCGTCCCCCGCGCCGGCGCGGACGGCGGGCAGCTGCTGACGGTGCGGCTGCGCTACAAAGCGCCCAACGGCGTGCACAGCCGCGCCCTCGCGCGCGCCGTGCCCAACCGCGTCACGCCCGCCGCTCGCGCATCGGACGAATTCCGCTTCGCCGCCGCGGTGGCGGAGTGGGGGATGCTCCTGCGCGGCTCCGCCTACCGCGGCACCGCATCGTATGACGCGGTGCTGGCCCGCGCCCGCTCCGCCCGCGGCCCGGACCTTCAGGGCCACCGCGCCGAGTTCGTGCAGCTCGTGGAGGCCTCGCGCCGGCTGGGTGTGCGCGGCGAGTGAAAAGAAGTGCGTTAGTGCGTTAGTGCGTGAGTGCGTTCCATTTGTCATCCTGAGGGAGCCGCCCGACCGATGCGTGCAGTGCACCGTACTCGTGCGGCGACCGAAGGATCTACTGCGCGAGGCAGGAGGACGGCGACGTACCACGGGCCTCGCGCCATGCGCAGTAGATCCTTCGCTCCGCGCCAGAGTCTGGAGCACGGGCGAGGGCGGAGAGGCGCGGGGCTCAGGATGACAAAAGGACGGGGCGCGGAGGAATTCTCCCCCGCGCCCCCAGCGCCTCAAGCG
>DASVVI010000757.1:0-11409 GCA_036386635.1 Longimicrobium sp. | reverse complement strand
GCGGGCCGCGGGCGCGCGCCGTGGGTGGCGCGGGCGCAAGCGGCGGCGGCTGGATGAGATACGGACGGGCGGGGTGCACTCTCCGCCCGTCTTTGGTTAGATTGCCCTTGCCCGACCCTTCCGCCGTACCTCCCCGTCCCGAAGCGCAATGAACCTGATCCTGCGGCTCTTCTACGTGCTCCTTTCGGGGATGCGCGGTGCGCGGCTCCAGCCGCTGGACGAGTCCGTGGTGAAGTTCCGGGTCTTTCCCAACGACCTGGACACCAACCTCCACATGAACAACGGCCGCTACCTCACCCTGATGGACCTGGGGCGGCTGGACCTGCTGGTGCGCCTGGGCGTGGTGCGCGAGGTGCGCCGCCGCCGCTGGAACCCGGTGGTCGCATCGCTCGCGATCCGCTACCGCCGCTCGCTGGCGCCGTGGCAGAGCTACGAGCTGAGGACGCGGCTGGTGGGATGGGACGACCGCTGGTTCTTCATGGAGCAGCGCTTCACCCGCGGCGGCCAGACGATGGCGGTCGCCATGGTGAAGGCGCTCTTCGTAGGCCCGAACGGGCGGGTCGCGCCGCAGGAGCTGGTGGACGCGACCGGCTACGACGTGGTGCCGCCTGAGATTCCAGAGTCGATTCGCAGATGGGAAGATGCCGAGGACGACCTCCTCGAGCAGCGGGAGCTTGCGACCCGGGATGGATGAAATGCACGACTACGAGGCCCTCGCCGCCCGCATGGAGCGGCTGGAACGCGCCGTCGAGGAGATCGCCCGCCGCCTCCCCGCCGCGGAGGCCGGAGCCGAGGCGCAGCCCATCGTCGCGCCCGCGCTCCCGCCCCGCGTTCCCGTGCGCACGGCCGCGGCGGTGCGCGTCCCGCGAGAGGCGATCCGCTGGGATGGGCAGCTCTGGCTGAACCGGCTGGGGATCGGGCTCCTCCTGCTGGGCGTCGCGTTCCTCTTCCGCTACTCCATCGACATGGGGTGGATCACGCCGGCCGTGCGCGTGGGCTTCGGCACCGCCGTCGGTGTGACGCTGCTCGCGGCCGGTCTGCGCATCGGGGAGAAGCGCCGCTTCGGCTCAGTGCTGGTGGGCGGCGGCATCGCAACCTTTTACATCGTGGGATGGGCCGCCTTCAACCTGTACTCGCTGGTCGGCTACACGGCGGCGTTCGCGGGGGCGGTGGCGGTCACGGCGCTCGCCTTCTGGCTGGCGTTGCGCAAGGACGAGCCGGCGCTCGGCATCATGGGCGCCATCGGCGGGCTGGGTACGCCGCTCCTGCTGGGGCTTTCGTACGGCACGCCGCGCGGGCTCGCCATCTACACCTGCATCATCATCGGCTGGACGGCGGCGCTGCACCTGAAGCGGAGCTGGCGCTGGGTGCTGTGGACGACGCTGGCGTTCGGGTGGGTGCTGCTGTGCCGCTACGCGTACCACGTGGCGCTTCCGGACCGCCTCGTCGCCGCCGACGCGTGGGTGCTGCAGGGCGCGGCGGTCTTCGCCTGGGCGTGTACGGGGCTCCTGCCGCTCCTGGCGCGCCTGCGCCTGAAGTCCGAGCGCCGCTGGTCCGACCTGGACGCCCTGCACTGGTACGGTGTCGCGCTGGTGCCGCCGAGCGCCGCGCTCCTGGTCACCGGCCTCGTGTGGACCCTCCCCCGCGAGCAATGGGGCGCCGCGGCGATGGCCGGCTCGGCGCTGTACGCCCTAGCCGCATATCTCCTCTGGACGCGCGACCGCCGGCTGGCGCGGGTGCTCGCCCTCGCCGCGTCGGTGATGCTGACGGTGGGGATGATCGGCGCGCTCGACGGGAACGTCCTGCTGGCCGGGATCGCGGTCCAGGCGCTGGCGCTTCACGCGCTGGCGGGGAAGGGCGGCGGGATCGCGCTGCGCTGGACGGCGCACAAGGCGTACATCGGCGCGGGGGGGTGGCTGCTCATCCGCCTCGCCGTGGACCCCGGCGCTGGGCTGGAGAACTCGTCTACGACGGTGCTGGTGCTGGCGTGCGGGTTCGCCGCGTCGTACCTCGTGCACCGGCGACGGGAGATGCTGGCCTACCGCTACTTCGTGCACGCCGCGCTGCTCGGCTTCCTGTGGCGCGAGCTGGCGCGGATGGACGGCGGCGAGGGCTTCGCGACAGTCGCGTGGGGCGCCTACGCGCTGGGCCTACTCCTCTTCGGGATGGCGCGCTCCCGCCCGCTGGTGGAGAAGACGGCGCTCGCGACCCTGCTGGTGGTCGTAGCCAAGCTCTTCCTGGTGGACCTTGCCGCGCTGGAGGCGATCTACCGCATCCTCCTATTCCTGGGTTTCGGGGCCGTGTTCCTCTTCTTCAGCTACGCCCTGCAGACGTGGCTGCGTCCGCGCGCGGCGGAGCCGCCCCCCGCGCCCCGCATCGCCGGTTGACGAACGCGACACCCCCCCACGCTCCGCCCGCCGGCCTCTGCGAGAGCTGCCGCAACGTGCGCTTCGTGGACACGCGCAAGGGCTCGCGCTTCTACCTGTGCGAGCTCTCCGAGGTGGACCCACGCTTCCGCAAATACCCGCCGATCCCGGTGCTGCGCTGCATTGGGTACGCCCCGGCGGATGACCGGGGTATGACCGGCGAGTAAACTCGCGGCAACAACAGCACAAAGTCCGCCTGCGCGGACTGGCCCCCGTCCTCGAGACCGCTTCAGCGGTCTTCCCGTAGTTCCAGCCGGGGGCTTCAGCCCCCGGCGGCGCGCCACCGATGCCTGCGGACCCGCACCGATCCCGCCCCGGAGCCTGCGAAGGCAGGCTTCCCGCGGTTGTTGCTGCGGTTTCAACCGCCGGGTGCGGAATTCTTCCTGCCAATCAGCCTCACTCCCCCTCATACATCGCCTCCAGCTCGTACACGGCCTCGGCGGGGCCGATGACGATCAGCGTCTCGCCGGCGCTGAGGACGCGCTGGGCGTCTGGGTTGAGGGCGAAAGTGCCGGCCGTGTCGCGGATGGCCAGGATGCTCACGTTGCGCATGCGGCGCAGGTCGCAGCGCGCCACCGTCTGGCCCGCAAAGGGGGAATCGGGGGCGATGGTGATCTGCCCCACGTCGACCGCCACGTTCATCCCGAAGCTGAACATCTCGGTGAACAGGTCGTGCACGGCCGGGCGCAGGAGGGCCAGCGCGAGCCGGTGCCCGCCGATGTCCTCCGGGGTGACCACGCGGTCCGCGCCGGCGCGGCGCAGCTTCGACTCGGAGGCGTCGCTGTTGGCGCGCGAGACGACGAGGAGCTTGGGGTTGAGGCCGCGCGCGGTGAGCACCGTGAGGACGTTGTTGGCGTCGGAGTCCAGGGCCGCCACAAGCCCGCGCGCCCGCGCCACGCCGGCCGCCTCCAGGACGCCGTCGTGCGTGGCGTCGCCGATCAGGTGGGGGATCCCCTCGGCCAGAAGGCGCTCCTCGAACTCCTCCTTTTCGTCGATCACCAGGAACGACTCGCCGCGCACCATCAGGTCGCGCACGATGCGGGTGCCCAGCCGCCCGTAGCCGCAGACGACGAAGTGGTCGCTCAGGTTCTCGATGCGCTGCGTCATCTTCCGCCTCTCCACGGTCAGCCAGTACGTCTGCCCCAGCATCACCTCGATCGCGTTGCCGGCGGCCCACGCGCCCACGCCCACCCCCACCATGATCAGCCCGATGGTGAAGAGGCGCCCGCCCTGCGACAGCGGCTCCGTCTCGCCGAACCCCACCGTGGCGACGGTGATGACGGTCATGTACAGCGCATCGACCCACCCCATCCCCTCCACGAAGCGGTAGAAGAGGGTGCTCCCCGCCATGACGAGGAAGAGGGCGAGGAGCGCGATCTGGAGCCGGCGAAGCGGGTGCTGCGCGGCCGAGCTGATCCGATAGCGGAGCGACGCCTTGCGCGCCCGCTTGCGCCGGTCGACTGGGTAGGGGCGCGCGGGGCGGATCACGGCTCAGGCGGCGCCGAAGCCGCGCGTCGCCTCCACCGCGCGGCGGTAGTGCTCCACCTGGCGCTCGATCTCCGCCGCGCTCCAGCCGATCCCCGGCTCGGCCGCCATCCGCTCCGCCACCTCGCGGGCCACGGATAGGCCGCCATCGCGCGCCTCGTAGAAGATGTGGAGGCGGCGCACCAGCAGGTCCTCGAGCGTCATCGCCATCTCGCACCGCACCGCGCGCGAAATCTCGGCGCGCAGGTAGGGGAGCCCGGGGATCAGCCGCGTCCCCAGCCATGCGTCGCGCCCGATCTCGTCCAGCACCGCGCCCGCCTCGTCGCCGTAGAAGCGGGCGAGGTGCGTGGCGGCCGCTTCGTCCAGACCCACGGCGGCGGCTTCCTGGCGGATGCGCGCGGCGAAGTCGTCCCACGGCTCGCTCGGGGCGGCGGGGAGGGGGAGGTCCTCGGTGAGGGAGCTCCCGCTCGCCACCCCGTGCCGTTCCTGGAGAATGCGCGCCGCCTCGTCCGCCACCTCGGCGGCCATCACGCGGTAGGTGGTCAGCTTGCCGCCCGCGATGTTGAGGAGGCCGCTTCGGTCCTGCCAGATCTCGTGCTCGCGCGAGGTGGCGCTCTCCGAACGGCCGCCCTCGGTGTCGAGGGGCGCCAGGAGGGGGCGCAGGCCGGCCCAGGTGCTCACCACGTCCTCCGCCGTCAGCCGCGCGGCCGGGAAGATGGAGTTGGCGGACTCCAGCAGGTAGCGCACGTCCGCCTCGTCCGCGCGCACGTCGGCGGGGGAGCCGCGGAAGTCGGTGTCGGTGGTCCCCACGTACGAGAAGTCGCCCCACGGCAGCACGAACATCACCCGCCCGTCCACGGGGGAGCGGAAGGTGATGGCGCCGCGGTTCCCCAGCCGCTCGCCGGGTACCATGATGTGGACGCCCTTGGTGGTGCGCAGCCGCGGCCTGGTGCCGGGGTCCGCCAGGCGCCGCACGATGTCGCTCCAGGGACCGGTGGCGTTCAGGATCACGCGCGCCCGCACCTCCGCCACGCCCCCGCCCAGCCGGTCGCGCACGCGCACGCCCGCCACCCGCGCTCCCTCGCGCAGGAAGCCGGTCACCTCCGCGTGCGGCACCACGGCGGCGCCGGACTCGTGGGCGCCGCGCGCGTTGGCCAGCGCCAGCCGCGCGTCGTCCACCGATGCGTCGTAGTAGAGCGCGGCGCCCCTCACGCCCTCGGAGCGCAGCGCGGGCTCCGCCTCGGCCACCGCCTTGGGCGAGAGCATGCGGTGCCGCGAGATGTTGCGAAAGAGCGAGAGGAGGTCGTACAGCCACATCCCCGCCTGCAGCTTGCGGCGCCCGACGGGGCCGTTGCGGAAGACGGGGAAGAGGAAGGGAAGGGGGTGCACCAGGTGCGGGGCCAGCGCCAGGAGGCGGCGCCGCTCCGCGCTGGCCTCGAAGACGAGGCGGAAGTCGAACGTCTCCAGGTAGCGGAGGCCGCCGTGGATCAGCCGCGACGACCGGCTGCTGGTGCCCTGCGCGATGTCGCCCGCGTCCACCAGCGCCACCCGCAGCCCGCGCCCGGCGGCGTCGCGCGCCACCCCGGCGCCCGTGATTCCCCCGCCGATCACCAGCAGGTCCCACGTCCCGCGCCCGAGCGCGTTCCAGTGCTCCGTGCGCGCGGCCGCGGAGAAGGGCTTCACGGGATCAGGACGCGCTCTCGGCGACGTCCTTGAAGCCGAGCGCGCGCAGCAGCGAGGCAAAGGAGACGTCGGCGTGGCTCAGGACGAAGACCCCTTCGAACGTCGTGTCGAGGAAGGTGAAGTCGGTCTCGATCAGGAGCCCGTCCACCGCATCGCGCCCTACCCGCTCGCGGTCGCCGGCGGTGAGGACGGGGGTGCCGATCATCACGCTCTTGTTGAGGAACGTCCCCAGCACGCCCACGTACGCCGCGCAGACGATGTTCCCCATCTCGTTGAGCGCCGAAAGCTCCAGCGCCCCGATCTCGGTGTGGCGCGAGGGGTCGCGGCGCATCATCAGCGCAACCATGCGCAGCGCGGTCTCCTTGGCCAGCACGAGCGCCGCCTGCTCGCCCCCCTCCTCGGACACGCCCACGATGGGCACGCTGATCAGCACCAGCTCGCTGTCGCCCGGGAGCGACGCGATGAGCGCCGCGCGCGTCACCCACTGGATGCGCGGCACGGAGATCATCACGGTGAGCCCCGTGAGCTGCGACAGGTTGGTCGCGGCGTGGCCGGCCCCGATGTTCACGATCTCGCGGATCGCGTCGAGATGCTGGGGTGTCACCGGGAGCTGGGTGGTCATCGTGGATGCGGTATTCGATGTCGGCGCGGCTACGCCCGTTTATGCTGGCCTCGGCAGGAGTCGGGCCGTGGGGTGTGTGGGCTGTGCCCTGGCGAGTGAACTCGCGGCAACAACAGCACAAAGTCCGCCTGCGCGGACTCGGGGGCGAGATTCGTCCGGCTCTCCCAACCCTGCGCCGCGGGAAGTCCGCTCCACGAGCGAATGAATTCGCCGCTGGTACCACGCAAAGTCCGCCTGCGCGGACTGGCCGTGGCTCCCGAGCCCACTTCAGTGGGCTTCCCGTAGGTCCAGCCGGGGGCTTTAGCCCCCGGTGCTGTTCGGATTCGCCCCCCCGCCCCAAGCCTGCGAAGGCAGGCTTCCCGCGGTTGTTGCAGCGGTTTCAACCGCCGGGGCCTCTCCCCGGAGCTCCCCTCCCCCTCACAGCCGCGGAACCGTCACCCCCACCTGCCCCTGGTACTTCCCCTTGCGGTCCGCATAGCTGACCTCGCACGGCTCGTCGGACTCGAAAAAGAGCACCTGCGCGATCCCCTCGTTGGCGTAGATGCGGGCCGGGAGCGGCGTCGTGTTGGAGATCTCCAGCGTCACGAATCCTTCCCATTCCGGCTCGAAAGGGGTTACGTTCGTGATTATGCCACATCTGGCATAAGTGCTTTTTCCGACACAAAGCGTGAGAACGTTGCGCGGGATGCGGAAGTACTCCACCGACCTCGCCAGGGCGAACGAGTTGGGGGGGACGATGCACACGTCGCCCTCGAAGTTCACGAACGAGGCGTCGTCGAAGTTCTTGGGGTCGACGATGGCGTTGTTGACGTTGGTGAAGATCTTGAACTCGCGCGCCACCCGCATGTCGTAGCCGTACGACGACACGCCGTACGAGATCGTCCCCTTCCTCACCTGCGCGTCCTCAAAGGGTGCGATCATCGCGTGCTCGCGCGCCATCTGCCGGATCCAGCGATCGGACTTGAGGCTCATGGGGGAGGCTTGTGAAACAGGTGAGGGAGCGGAAGTTGCACGTGGCGCGGCAACCCCGAACGGCATCCGAAAGCGGGGGTACCGGGGGCACCGCCGCGGGACCGTGGACAGGCGCGCCAAGCTAGGCGCCCGCCCCCCCGCGCGGCAAGGGGGAAAAGGCCCCGTTCTTCGCTTGACCGTGGGCCGGGCGCGTCGTACATTGGCCCGGCTCCGCACAAGTGAAGGATTTCACAAACTACCGCCTCACAGGGCGTACGCCGACATGCTTCGCTCGTACCTTCCCGCGCTGATCATGCTGGCCATCTCGGTGGCCAACGCGATCTTCATGGTGGTGCTCTCCACGGTGCTGAGCCCCGGGGGGAAGACCAAGGTGAAGTCCGCCCCGTACGAGAGCGGGATGGACCCGCTGGGCGGCACGCGCGAGCGCTTTTCGGTGAAGTTCTACATGGTGGCGATCCTGTTCATCGTGTTCGACGTGGAAACCGTGTTTCTCCTCCCCTGGGCCGTCTCGCTGCGGCCGCTGGGGTGGGGGGGCTTCGCCTCGGCGATGATCTTCATCTTCATCCTGACGGTAGGGCTCATTTACGAGTGGAAGAAGGGAGCGCTGGAATGGGACTGAACGAGAACACCAATCCGCAGCCGATCGTTAAGCCGGCCGACGCGGTCATGCCCGCCCCCGAGGGCGGTATCTTTTCCGGCTCGCCGTCGTTTCTCACCACCAAGCTGGACACGGTGGTGAACTGGGCGCGCGAGAACTCCATCTGGCCGATGCCGTTCGGCACGGCGTGCTGCGCCATCGAGATGATGGCCACCGCCGCCACGCGCTACGACCTGGCGCGGTTCGGAATGGAGCGGATGAGCTTCTCCCCCCGGCAGGCGGACCTGCTGATCTGCGCGGGGCGCGTTTCGTACAAGATGGCGCCGGTGCTGCGCAAGATCTGGGAGCAGATGCCGAGCCCCAAGTGGGCGATCTCCATGGGCGCCTGCGCGTCCACGGGCGGCGTCTTCGACGTGTACAGCATGGTGCAGGGGATCGACACCATCATCCCCGTGGACGTGTACGTCCCCGGCTGCCCGCCGCGGCCCGAGGGGCTGATGTACGGGATCCTGATGATCCAGGAGAAGATCCGCCGCTCGTCGCCCACGGCGCAGGACGAGTGGAACGCGGTGGACCAGCTCCCCGAGGGCGCCAGCTACCTGCCGGACGAGGTGATCAACAACATCACCGTGCAGTTCGGCAACTCGACGAACCAGAACCGCCCCGGCGGCCTGATGTCGACGGGGGCGGTGGTGCGGGTGCAGGACAGAAGGCCGTGAACAACAAGTGCCGAGTCCCTAGTGCCAGGTGCCTAGTGGGCCGCACGAAGTCACTTGGCACTCGGCACTAGGCACTGGGCACTGACGTTATGAGCGACGCATTCAAAAAAGGCCTCGACGATCTCGACGCCGGCCCGCGGCCCTCGGACGCGGGCGATGCAGGGGCGCCCCCGCAGGCGGGCGGGCTGCCGCCGCACCCATCGGTGGAGGCGCTCCGCGAGCGCTTCGGCGACGCGGTGCTGCGCCACGAGCTGGTGAGCGGCGACGAGCACATCGTCTACGTGCTGCCGGATCGCAACGTCGAGATCCTCCAGTTCCTGCGCGACGAGCCGGGGCACCGGTACGACTTCCTCCAGGACCTCACCGCGGTCGACTACGGCGGCGGGCGGATGGTCCAGGTGGTGTACCAGCTCTGGTCCATCGAGAACAAGCTGAACCTGCGCGTCAAGGCGGAGCTGCCGCTGGACGGGCTGGAGATCCAGTCCGTGTACTACCTGTGGCGCGCGGCCGACTGGCTGGAGCGCGAGGTCTACGACATGTTCGGCGTCGTCTTCCAGGGGCACCCGGACCTGCGCCGCATCCTGATGCCGTACAACTACGCCGAGGGGCACCCGCTGCGTAAGGACTTCCCGCTCCGCGGCCGCTTCAGCCGCGCCGAGCAGACGCGGCGCGCCCTCAACCTGCGCACCGAGGACCACTACTCGCCGCGCGAGCTGGAGATCGCACACGTGCTGGGCCAGGCTGTCCCCGACCCGTTCGGCAAGTCGGAGACGAACTCGGGGCAACAGCAGTTCGGCGGCATGGGAGGAGGAGGCTGATGTCGAGCAAACTGCGCAGAGTCGTCTACAACGTCGCCCGCAACCCCGAGCTCTCCTCGGGAGGCTCCCTGGTGCACGCCCCCATCGTCCCCTTCGTGGGCGAAGAAGCGCGCGTGCAGGAGGACATCGCGGGCGAGCACATGCTTATCAACATCGGGCCGCAGCACCCCGCCACGCACGGCGTGCTCCGCCTGGTGCTGGAGCTGGACGGCGAGACCGTCGTCCGCTGCATCCCGCACATCGGCTACCTGCACTCGTCGTTCGAGAAGCTGGGCGAGTACCGGGACTGGAACCAGGTGGTTCCGCTCACCGACCGCATGGACTACCTGGCGCCGCTGATCTACAACTGCGCGTACGCCATGGCGGTGGAGAAGCTGATGGGGGTGGAGGTCACCGAGCGGTGCAAGGTGGTGCGCCTCATCTGCATGGAGCTGGACCGCATCTTCAGCCACCTGCTCTGGCTGGGGACCACGGCCATCGACCTGGGCGCCTTCACCGTCTTCCTGTACACCTTCCAGCAGCGCGAGCTGATCTACGACCTGCACGAGTCGTTCACCGGCGCGCGGATCACCACCTCGTCCACCCGCATCGGGGGGATGATGGCGGACCTGCCGGCGGGGTGGATCGACCAGCTCGACAAGTGGATCGAAGGGTTCCTCCCCGTGCTGGACGAGGTGGACACCCTGCTGACCAACAACGGGATCTGGATCGGGCGCACGCAGGGGGTGGGTTCCATCTCGGCGGCGGACGCGGTGAACTGGGGGCTGAGCGGCCCCAACCTGCGCGCCTCGGGGGTGCCGTACGACGTGCGCAAGGACCGCCCGTACTACGACATGGACTCGTACGACTTCGACGTGCCGGTGGGCGAGCACGGCGACATCTACGACCGCTACCTGTGCCGCATGGAGGAGATGAGGCAGTCGGTGCTCCTCCTCCGCCAGTTCATGCGGCGCCTTCCCGGGGGCCCCATCAACGTAGACGACCCCCGCGTCATCCTGCCCCCCAAGACGGCGGCGATGAACGACATGGAGTCCATGATCCACCACTTCAAGCTGGTGATGGAGGGCGTGCGCGCCCCGGTGGGAGAGTCGTGGTTCTCGGTGGAGTCGTCCAAGGGCGAGCTGGGGATGTACGTGGTCTCCGACGGCGGCAGCAAGCCGGTGCGCTGGCGCGTGCGCGGCCCGTCGTTCATCAACATCGCGGCGCTCCCGCACATGATCGAGGGGGCGCTGCTCTCCGACGTGATCGCGGTGAACGCGTCGCTGGACATCGTGCTGGGAGAGATCGACCGATGACGCAGCATGGAGGAAAGCTGGACTCTCCCCCCTCGTCGTGGCCGGCCGCCCAGCAGAACCCGGGCTTCGCGGGCGACACGGGCGAGTTCCCGGCGCTCACCGCGGACGACGTGCGCGGCATCAGCTACGTGGGCATCCGCCCCGAGGACGGCGGGCACGCCTCCGTCGCGGGCACCATGCCGTACCAGGTGCCGCCCAAGCAGCCGGAGGGCCCCATCTTCGCCGGCCCGTACGAGGAGCGCCTCCAGAAGGTGCTCTCGCGCTACCCGGACCGGCAGGCGGCGCTCCTTCCCGCGCTGCACCTGGCCCACGAGCTCCGCGGCCACCTGTCGCCCGAGTCGATGGACGAGGTGGCGGCGCGGCTGGAGCTTCCGCCGGCGTACGTGCGCGGCGTGGCGTCGTTCTACACGATGTACAACCTGGGCCCCGTCGGTAAGTACCTCGTGCAGGTGTGCACCAACATCTCGTGCAACCTCTGCGGCGGCGACGCGGTCCTCGAAGCGTTCCTGGAGCACACCAACACCGAGATGGGCATGGTGAGCGAGGACGGCCGCTTCACGGTGATCGAGGCCGAGTGCCTCGGCGCCTGCGGCTTCCCGACCGTCGTGCAGATCAACGAGCGCTTCTACGAGAACATCCGGCCGGAGGAAGTGCCGGCGGTGTTGGAGTCGCTGAAGTAAAGAGAAAGTCCTAAGTCCTAAGTGCTAAGTCCTGAACAGCACTTGGCACTTAGCACTTAGCACTTTAGTCCTGAATCAGCCCCGGAGCTGAACGATGGCATACCCATACCG
>DASVVI010000756.1:0-3638 GCA_036386635.1 Longimicrobium sp. | reverse complement strand
CCGCGATCCGCGACGTGGCCACGGGCGACTCGGCCTGCTGGAGCATCCACACGGCCTTGAGGTAGTCTTCCACCACCTGGCTGAACATCGACACGGCGCGCCCACGGGGAGGGGGTTGGGTGCAGGGATGCGCTGAACAGTACGGCGCATCGAGGCGGCGCGGCAAGCGGCACCTTGCGCTTACGCGCGATTCACGCGCATGTTTGCGGTCATGCTGCTGTGCCGGGCCCCTTTCCCGTGTGCCCGCATGCTCACCCCACCGCTCACCTTCCTCACCGATCCCGCCCGGCTGGCGGCCCTGGCGGAGACGGGGCTGCTCGATTCGGCGCCGGAAGAGGTGTTCGACCGGCTGACGCGCCTCGTGGTGCGGACGCTGGGCGCCGGCGCGTCCACGCTGACGCTGCTGGACGGCGAGCGGCAGTTCTTCAAGAGCGCCGCCGGCCCGGACATGCCCCCCATTCGCGAAACGCCGATGGAGCACTCGCTCTGCCGGCACACCGCGGGCGCGGCGATGGCGGTTCCGGACACGCTGGAAGACTCCTGCATGCGCGACAGCCTCTCCGTTACGCGGCTGGGGGTGCGCGCCTACGCCGGCGTCCCCCTGGTGACCGCGGACGGGCACGCGCTGGGCACGCTGTGCGCGATGAGCATGAGCCCCCGCGCCTGGAGCGCCGACGAGATGGCGACGCTCGCGGACCTGGCGCAGATCGCGGTGGCGGAGATCGAGCGGCGGCGCGCCGGCGAGCGCCCCGAGCACGGCCCGGCCTCGTTGCGCGCCGCGGACGGGCTGATCCGGGCGATGCTGCAGCAGTCGCTGGCGGGGATCTTCGTGGTGCAGGACGAGCGCTTCCGCTACCTCAACCCGCGCCTGGCCGAGATCTTTGCGACGGACGAGGCGTCGCTCGGCGAGCGCAACGTGTGGGAGGTGGTGCACCCGGACGACCGCGCCAGCGCCGAGGAGTACGCGCGGAACCAGCTCTACGGCCCGCCGCGCGCCGCCCACTACTCGCTGCGAGGAGTCCGCGCCGACGGCCAGGTCGTCTGGCTGGAGATCCACGCATCCCGTGCGGAGGTGGAGGGGCGCGCCGCGGCGGTCGGCCTGGTGGTGGACGTCTCCGAGCGGGTGACGGCCGAACGGGAGCGGCAGGAGGCCGTGGCCGCGCGCGACCGCTTCTACGCGATGGCGAGCCACGAGCTGCGCACCCCGGTGAGCGCCGTGATGCTCTACAACGAGCTCCTCCTGGGTGAAGGCTACGGCACCCTCGGCCCCGCGCAGCGCGACGCGGTTGAGCGCTCGCAGCGCTGCGCCGCCGACCTGCTGGAGCTGATCAACGACCTCCTCGACCTCTCCCGCCTGGAGTCGGGGAAGATGGAGCCGCGCATCGAGGAGGTGGAGCTGGTGGCGCTGGCCATGGACGCCGTCGCGGCGGTGGAGGTGATCGCGGCAGAGCAATCCTGCACCGTCACTCTCGAAGCTCCCGAGCCCCCGCTGGTCGTGGGCGGCGACGGCAAGCGCATCCGCCAGATCCTCCTCAACCTGCTGGGAAACGCGGTCAAGTACGGCCACGGCCGCCCGGTCCGCGTGCGGGTGGCGCGCCACAGCGGCGGCGCCATCGTCGAAGTGGCCGACCTGGGCCCCGGCATCCCCGCCGCGGACCAGGCCCGCATCGTCGAGGACTTCGTGCGCCTGGACGACGCCGCGGACCAGGGCACCGGCCTCGGCCTCCCCATCGCGCGCCGCCTCGCCCAGCTCCTCGGCGGCTCCCTCGAAGTCGCCTCCGTCGTCGGGCAGGGAAGCACCTTCCGCCTCACCCTCCCGTCCTGATCAAAAAGCCTCACACAGAGCCACAGAGCCACAGAGAGAACTTCGCTGTCTTTCCTCTGTGTCTCCGTGTCTCTGTGTGAGCCTGCAGTTTCCTATCTCGTTTCGAGAACGTAGCTTGCGAATGCGTTGCCGGGGCGCGGCTAAGTCGTTATATTACGCGGCTTAACGTTGCTGGGCGCGCGTTTCCACTCCGCATGAGGTGGCCATTGATCCAGATCTCCGACGCCCTGAAGACGCCGCTCGACTACGCCCGCCTCACCCGCGAAGAGCTGGCCGAGCGCATCCGCCGCCGGAAGACGGAGCTGAACGCCGTCATCCTGGGCCACAACTACCAGCGCGTGGAGATCCAGGAAGTCAGCGACTACCTGGGCGATTCCCTGGGCCTGTCGCAGGAGGCCGCCCGCACGGACGCGGACGTGATCGTCTTCTGCGGCGTGCACTTCATGGCCGAGACCGCCAAGATCCTGTCGCCGGGTAAGACGGTGCTGATGCCCGACCTGCGCGCCGGCTGCCCCATGGCGGACTTCGTCACGGGCGACGCGCTGCGCCGGCTCAAGGCGCAGTACCCGGGCGCGGTGGTGGTGGCGTACGTCAACTCCACGGCCGAGGTCAAGGCGGAGTCGGACATCAGCTGCACCTCGGCCAACGTGGTGCAGGTGATCGACACCATCCCGGCCGACCGCACCATCCTCCTCGTACCCGACCGCAACCTGGCCCGCTACGCCGCCGAGCGCAGCGGCCGCCCGTACGTGATCGCGGGGCGCGAGGAGGGCGAGGTGAAGCCGGGGAGCATCGTGGCGTGGGACGGCTACTGCTACGTGCACGACGACCTTGTGCTGGACGAGTTGGCCGCCGCGAAGAAGAAGCACCCGCGCGCCCTCGTCGTCATCCACCCCGAGTCGCGCGCCGAGCTCCTGGCGCAGGCCGACATGGTGGCCTCCACCGCGAAGATGGTGGACATCGCCGAGCAGAACGACGAGGTGATCTTTGGCACCGAGCGCGGCATCGTGGACCGCCTCAAGGCGCGCTTCCCGGAGAAGACGCTGGTGCCGCTTTCGGGCGCCGCGATCTGCGGGAACATGAAGGTGAACACGCTGGCAAAGCTGGCGTGGTGCCTGGACCACCAGCAGCACGAGCTGGTGCTGGACGAGGACGTCCGCACGCGCGCCGAGCTCTCGCTGCGCCGCATGCTGGACCTCAACCAGGGCTGGGTCGCCCCCACCGCCGAAGAGGCCGCGCTGGAAGAAGCCGGTCTCCGCAAGCCGGGCTGCGGCTGCGCCTGACCTGAATTCGGTTGACGAATCGCCCCGGGAGAGTCGAGCTTCCGGGGCGTTTCCTTTTGCCCCCTCATCGCCCGTGTATGCAGCCGCTTCGCCTAACCATCCTCCCCGACACGCTCGCCGTCTGCCGCCTGGCCGCGGACGATCCGTTTCCGGCGTGGCTCCCGCCCCACGGCTTCCTCTCCGTCACCCGCACAGCCGACGAGCTTTCCATGGTTTGTCTTCAGGACACAATGCCTGCGGGCACCCGCTGCGAGCTCGGCTGGCGCGCCCTCGCCGTCGCGGGCCCGCTCGACTTCGCCCTCACCGGCATCCTCGCCTCCATCGCCACCCCCCTGGCGGAGGCGGGGATCAGCATCTTCGCGATCTCCACTTTCGACACGGACTACGTGCTGGTAAAGACGGATCGTCTAAACGATGCGATCGAGGCGCTGCGGCGCGCCGGGCACCACCTTCTGTCATCCTGAACGAAGCGCCTCACAGTGGCCGGCCTCTCACCGATCTCTGGCGCGCAGTGAAGGATCTACTGCGCG
>DASVVI010000755.1:0-4814 GCA_036386635.1 Longimicrobium sp. | reverse complement strand
GCCCCTCCCCCAGCAGTTTGGGGGAGGGGCAGCGAGGAACGAGCGGGGTGGGGGCCTGCGCCGCGCCTACTCCTCCTCCGCCTCGACGTTCTGTTCCTCGCGGGCGACGCGCAGGTACTCGCGCAGCGACTCCTCGGGGATCTGGCTGAGCTGGCGGAGGATCGCCTGCGCCTGCTCGCGCAGCGGAGCGGTCTCGTCGCGGGTCAGCTCGTCGTCGAAGTCGAAGGGGAAGGCTTCGCGCTCGTCGTCGCCCTCGTCGGTGGTCGGATCGATCCCGGAGAGGGGGTGGAAGACCATGGTCACGCCGAGCGCGTTGGAATCGTCCACGTACGGGCTGATCTCGGCTTCGGCCAGGTACAGCTCCCCTTCGTCCTCGAAGATGCGGAAACCGACCAGCAGCCCGAGCCCGTCCTCGGCGTGAGGGGTGTGTTCGTGGGTCGGGTGGTCGTGTTCGTGAATCGGCATGTCTCCTCCGGCGTAGGGTCGGGTTCGTGGTCCGCGGGCTGAACCGCGGCGCGCGCAAGATACGCACCCGCCCCACGCGCTGACAGGGCGCCCCCCGCGCGAACCTCGCCGCCGCGCCGGTGTACCCGCACCCCTGGACCGGTCCCGCCCCCCGCCGGGGGCCGGGCCGGATTTTCTTTTTTCATCCGCCGGAGAGGGTGCCGTCTTGAAGTCGCGGCAGGTGTACTTATCGCTCGTGCTGGTGCAGGTGCTCTTTTCCACGCTTCCCATCGCGGTGAAGGTGGCGCTCCGCGAGCTGTCGAGCCCCGCGCTGGCGATGCTGCGCGTAACCTTTGCGGCAATCCTCTTCGTGGTACTCCAGCGCGTACTGGTGGGGGAGCGCATCCACTCCATTCGCGACTACCTGGAGCTGGCGCTGTACTCCGTCTTCGGGGTGATAGCCAACCAGCTCCTCTACATCACCGCGCTCACCCTGACCACGGCCACGGCCGCGCAGACCTTCACCGCCGCCGGCCCCGCGATGACGCTGCTCATCGCCATCCTGCTGAGGAAGGAGAGCGCGACGCCCGCCAAGTGGGTTGGGATCGGGCTGGCCGCATCGGGGGCGCTGTACCTGGTGGGGATGGGCGGGACCAGCGGCGCCGCGCTCGGCAACCTGCTGGCGCTGCTCAACGTCACGTGCTTCTCCGTGTACCTGGTGATCTCGCGGGGGCTGGTGCAGCGCTACCATCCGCTGACGGTCATCACCTGGGTCTTCGTCTTCGGCGTTCCGGGGATGATGCCGTGGGGCGCCGGCCCCCTGCTGGCTGAAGCGGGGCATGCCACAGCGGTCACCTGGATGGCGCTGGCGTGGATCGTGGTCGGGCCCACGGTGGGCGCGTACTACCTGAACGTCTACGCGCTCACCCGGGTGGAGAGCAGCGTGGTGAGCGTCTTCGTCTACATCCAGCCGATCCTCACCGCCGTGCTCGCGACCTGGCTCCTCCACGAGCGCCCATCAGCCCGCCTTCTCCCCGCCGCGCTCCTGATCTTCGCGGGCGTCTCCGTCACCGTCTGGGCCGGCCGCCTCGCCCGCGCCCGCGGCGCCGTGCAGGATGCGGCGGAGCTGGTGAAGGAATGAAGGGAACGAAAGTGCGTGAGTGCGTTAGTGCGTTAGTGCGGGGCGCCATTTTGTCATCCTGAGCGACGCGCCTCTACGTCCTCTCCCGTGCTCCATCTTCTGGCGCGGAGCGAAGGATCTACTATGCGAGTCGGGATCAGCGGGTCACGCGGGCCTCTTGCCTCGCCGGCTAGATCCTTCGGTCGCCGCCGAAAGTACGGTGCACCGCAGATGGAGGGGAGGCGGCTCTCTCAGGATGACAAATGGGGGCACGGTCCAAACGCACTCACGCACTCACGCACTCACGCACTCACGCACTTTCTCTCTACCCGCGCGCCGGAAATTCGTTAGCTTACCTCCTTCCACGGAGACCACTCCGCGCGGCATCCCTCATTCGAGCTCCCATGTACCCGGTTCTGATCCAGATCGGCGGATTCACGGTCACCTCATTCGGGGTGATGATGGCGCTGGCGTTCCTCGTCGCCGGGTGGGTGGCGGCGCGCGAGCTGGCGCGCGTGGGGCTGGACCCGGAGCAGGCGTGGGACATGGTGGGATACGCCGCCGTATTCGGGATCCTGGGGTCCAAGATCTACTACATGATCCTGAACTGGGAGGACACCATCGCCGACCCCATGCGCGCCCTCCTGTCGCGCTCGGGGCTCGTGTGGTACGGCGGCCTCATCCTGGCGGCGGCGGTGATCGCGTGGCGCGTGAAGAAGTCGGGGATGCCGTTCGGGCGGATGGCGGATGCATCCGCGCTCGCGCTGGCGGTAGGATACGCCATCGGCCGCATGGGGTGCTTCCTGGTGGGGGACGACTACGGACGCCCCTCCGACCTCCCGTGGGCCGTGGCCTTCCCCAAGGGCGCTCCCCCGTCGACGGCCGCCAACCTGCGTGAGTTCGGCGTGGACATCCCGGCGAACGTTCCGCCCGACACTGTCTACGCCGTGCACCCCACGCAGCTCTACGAAGTGGGTATGTCGCTCATCATCTTCTTCATCCTGAAGCGGGTGCAGCCGCGCCTGGCCACGCCGGGGATGCTCTTCATGGTATGGGTGTCGCTGGCCGGTGTGGAGCGCTTCATCGTGGAGATATTCCGCGCCAAGGACGATCGCTTCCTGGGCGTGCTGACGATCGCGCAGCTCATCAGCATCCTGATGATGGGGGCGGGGATCGCGGGGGTCGCGTACCTCGCGCGGCACGCCAAGGCCCCTGCAGCCCCGCGCCGCACGGCCGCCGCGTGAACGGCTCCGCGCCCCGGTGAACCGCCGCCGCTTCCTGGGAGCGGCGGCGGCGCTCGGTGCCGCCGCGCTCGGCGCCGATGCGGCATGGTGGGAGCCGCGCTCGCTGGAGGTCACGCATCACAGCCTCTCCCTCCCGCCGCGGCACGCGTCCCTCCGCTTCGTCCAGATCACCGACCTGCACCTGCGCGGCGTCGGCTCCATCCACCGCCGCATCGCCGCCGAGACTGCTCGCGCCCGCCCTGACTTCGCCCTGCTGACCGGCGACTCGGTGGATCATGAGGACGCGCTTCCCATGCTGGACGCCTTCCTCGCCCTGCTCGACCCGCGCCTTCCCAAGTACGCCATCCTGGGCAACTGGGAGCACTGGAGCGGGGTGGACCTGCGCGCGCTCTCGGCCGTCTACGAACGCCACAACGTGCGGCTCCTGGTGAACGAGTCCGTCGTGCACCCCCACCCGTCCGGCGCCATCGCGATCACGGGTCTGGACGACCTCGTGGGTGCCCCCGACCTGCGCGCCGCGTTGCGTGGCGCGGAGCCGGCGCCGGTACGCATCCTCCTGGCCCACTCCCCCGCCTACCGCGACACCGTCGCCGCGCACGCGCACTCCGCAGGCGCCATCCCGAGCGAGCGTGTGGACGTCGCCGGCATCACGCTCATGCTGTCGGGCCACACCCACGGCGGGCAGGTCACCGTTGGCGGCTGGGCGCCGCTCGTTCCGCCAGGGACAGGCCGCTACGTGCGCGGCTGGTTCCGCGGCGACGGCGCGCCGCCACTCTACGTCTCCCGCGGCATCGGCACCTCCGTCCTTCCCATCCGCTTTGGGGCCACACCGGAACTCACTGTGTTCACCGGGTGACGGATGTGTGGCGCAGTATTGGAGCGCCGTAGATCGCCAGCTAGATTGCGTCTCCAGGGGCTTTGGGTATACGAGCCAGCGACACACACCAGCGCGAGGAGCGGCGAGTGATCTGGGAGTTCGTGCAGCGCAATCTGCAGATGATCAACCCGTTACGGCGATCGTGCTTGGTAGTGCCGCAACTTTCTACCTGGCAGGTCTGTCGTGGGAGCTATCCACCGTCAAACCATGAAGAGGTAGCATGCAGGAGTTCATCGCGCTGTTGGTGGCGGTGTCGCTGCCTCTCGCGTGCCTTCCAATCCTATGGCGGCTGGAGCAGCACAGCTCGAGTGCACAGGACGCGAACGCCAAGCAGGCGCCTGCGACCGGACCGGCGGGTAGCCTCGACGCGACTCTCTCGCTCGTCGTGGATCAACTGGTTGCACAGCACGCCGGGCTGACGCAGGAGAAGCGAGCAAGGCTGGAAATCAACCTGCGGTCGGCGGTCGAGGCCGAGTTCAACAAGACGATTCTTCAGAATGCCGATGGTGCAGCGGCTGACAATCCGGCGTCTCGTTGACCGTCGCTATGCGCTAGGAGAGGCGACTCGGGTCATGCACCGCAAGGTATCGCCTGACCCGCGAATCACTTCGGACGAGGAGGCCCCATGCCGCAAACAGTGGAAGCCGTAATCACTCCGAGCGGGCACGTGCGACTGCTCGAGCCGCTGTCACTCTGTGAGAGCCGCCGCGCGCTCGTGACGGTGCTCGACGAGAAGGTGAGCGTCGCGGTGCCAGATCCATCGTTGTTGCTCAGCGAAGGTGCGCTGTCCGACTGGAACCGCGAGGAGGAGGACGCCGCATGGGCGTATTTGCAGCAGGAGCAGTAGTCCTGATCCCGTTCCCGTACTCCGATTTGTCGCGCGCCAAGTTGCGCCCGGCCGTCGTACTTGCGGACGCCGGACGGGGTGATGTCATGCTCTGCCAGCTTACGAGCAACGCTTACGCTGATCCGAGCGCTGTCGAGCTCACCCGAATCGATTTCACCGCGGGTGCGTTGCGGCACACGAGCTATGCGCGTCCGGCGAAGCTCTTTACTCTGAGCGCATCGCTCGCGATCCGCCGGGTTGGGGTGCTGGGCTCCGCATCGACGGATCGTATCGTCGATGCAG
>DASVVI010000754.1:0-4861 GCA_036386635.1 Longimicrobium sp. | reverse complement strand
GGGCCCCGGCTTCGGGCTGTTGGGCTTCCGCGCCGTCATAGACACGCACTTCACGCAGCGCCGCCGCCTGCAGCGCCTCTTCATGGTCATCGCCCGCAACGCTGAGCTCATGGGCCTGGGCATCGACGAGGACACCGGCATCATCATCCGCGGCCACCTGGGCGAAGTCGTCGGCCGCGGCTCCGTCACCTTTGTCGACGGCCGCGGCGTCCGCTTCGACAACGCCGACCAGTGCATGGAGGGCGTCCCCCTCACCCTGAGCTACCTGCGCGTGGGCATCGTCGGCGCCGGCTACACCTTCAACCTCCGCGAGCGCGAGTTGGAGACGCTGCTGGAGGCCCGCACCGCCAACACGGCCACCGAGGTGTTGCGGGGGGACGGGGCGGCGGGGTGAGCGGCATCAACGCGGAGCGCAGGCACGGCTGAACAATTCGCGCCTGTCCGCTCCCTTTCACACCGCATCCAACGGGCTGCGTACACCCTTGCCTCCACGGTTGAGCACGTGCGTAGATCATGGTCGTGCGCACGTCGGCGTGGCCGAGCAGCTCCTGCACAGTTCGAATGTCGTACCCATCCTCTAGCAGGTGGGTGGCGAACGAGTGCCGCAACGTGTGGCACCCGGCAGACTTGGGTATCCCGGCCAGGCGCACTGCCCGAGTGACCGCCTTCTGGACGGAAGATTCGGAAACGTGGTGGCGGCCGCGCCGGCCGGAGCGCGGGTCAATCGACAATCGCCCGGACAGGAACACGTACTGCCAGGCCCACCACCGCTCTGCTCCCGGCTTCTTGCGCGCCACCGCATTCGGCAGCTCGACGGCGCCTAATCCGTTGCCTAGATCCCGCTCGTGCAGCGCACGAACGGAGCCCATATGCTCCCGCAGGCGCTCCCTGAGTGTACCGGGAAGCATGACGACGCGGTCCTTGCCGCCTTTACCCTGTCGCACGACGATGGCATTTCGCGCGAAGTCGACGTCTTTGACCCGTAGCCGCAACGTTTCCATCAGTCGCAGCCGCACCCGTAGAGCAGACCTGTGATCAGCGCGTGCGTTCCCATGAGGTGCGCCAGAACGAGTCGAACCTCATCGCGGCTGAGGACGACCGGCATGCGCCGGGTGCGGCGCGCGCGCACCACTTCATCGATCCTGCCGAGATCCACGTCCAGCACGTCTCTGTACAGGAACAGAAGCGCACACAGCGCCTGGTTCTGTGTGGAAGCTGATACACGCCCTTCGGTAGCGAGGTGCGACAGGAAGCGACGGACCTCCACCGCGCCCATGCTGGACGGGTGCCGCTTGCCGTGGAATACCACGGATCGATACACCCACCCCGTGTAGGCCCGCTCAGTACGCAAGCTCAGGTGCCGGAGGCGGCCGGTCTGTCGTACCTGATCCAGCAGTCGGGCGGCGGACATCTGGAGCGCGTGTTGTGGTGGCGGAAGGTTCTCCGACCAGCATCGGTCCGGATAACACGTTGCACAAGAGCGTTATCTGGCCAACATGCGCACATATCTGGACGCCTCAGTCCGCTCCGGTGCGCCGAAACGACTTCCAGATTGGCAGATGCGACGAGTAGCGTCGCGGCCCCCCTGCGTGTTATCTGGAATGCGGCGATTCCGCGTAACATCACTGGCGGGATCGCGGCAAGTGGTTGCGGGGTGCCGACAACACCAACATGGCCCTTGCGTGCATATCGGAAGTCCGTCTACTTAGAGAGTAGTTAGGCCGCTGGGCAGGCATCGTGGCAGCCGCGGGTGATTTCGCGACCACTATGTATTTCGTTCCTAAGCCGGCTCACGCGGTGAGCCGCCGTACCACGTCCTGTGCACCTCCTCGCTACCCATCCAATGACCTTATGTGCAGTATGGCGGCATAACCGCCAGATTCAGATCGCGACTGACTCTCGTCTTAGCTGGGGCTCAGCGCGCGCGGACATGGGTGTCAAATTGATGCCCCTTGCGCTCCGGCTCTACCATGCTGCAAGCGCCGGAGAAGCCCAACCGAGGTTAGCGCATTCAAGAGTGTTGGGCCTAGCGACCGTGGGGAGTCTCGCCACGACGTATGTGGCTAAGGAGCTACTTGAGGCCGTGTTATCGAACCTGCAGTTTGCGGAAGGTCTCACCGACATCTCAATGGCGGGCATCGCAGAGGTGTGTGCCCGCGTGCTGCGCAGCGTCTCAAGGGAGATCTGTGCAGCAATATTCGAGCAGGGGCGAGGACAACTTGTCTTGTTGGGGCATTGCCTCGTGAGAGACGTGCCTCGTGTCTTCCTGCTCACAATCGCGGTGAGCGGCACCGGCGTTCAGGTCGAGATCGAGGAGATCCTGAGCGAGAACGGAGAAAGGTTCTTTGGCTCTGGCGCAGAGGCGGCGGTGCGCCACTTACAGAGCAGTACTGACGTATTTCCCTACCAAGTAGTCCGTGCCGTTGCGCGCGATCCGTCTGAACCGTCGGTAGGCGGCAACGTGCAATTTGGCGTGCTGGATAGCCCAGATTTCCGAATCATGGGTATTCGAGATTTCGAGACGAATGAAGATCTGAAAGAGTTCTACACGGGCTTCTATCTCGGAGGGCTTGAGATCTATGGGGGACGGTCGCTCTTCGGAGATCTGGGCTTCGCTTTCGCGAAATCGTTCCTCAATCCGTTCGAGCGCGAGATAGATGGTCTTATTCGGCGCGGGTACACTCCTGTTGAATCAAAAACCCATTGGTAATGGCGGCATTGATCGTGTTGGGCCACCCTAGATGGCACTCTCGCGGCCTAACAATCGGCTGCAGGGGATGCGGGGCCTTGCATGCTTTTAGTCGCACGAAAGTCTTGCGCACCGGCCCCGCACCCCTGACCCTTGGGCGTTAGGCCGCCCTAAGCTTCTCAGCGGGGAGCGTGGCACAACCTTCTCTTCACCGAAGCCGGGAGGAACAGTGGAACGCGAAGTGGGGCAACTCGTTTCTCGTCTAGACGGTCCAAATCTCGTAGCATTAGCATCGGATGTTCGCTACGAATTGCGGCGGCGGATTACCGATGCTGAGGCGACTCTTGCACAGAGGCCCGGCAGTTCCTCAGTAAGTGTGGTGCATACATCAAGTCTCGTTGTTATGGCTGTCGCCATGTTTGGCATCGTAGCGGCAGCCATTGGTGCACTTTCACGTGCGACAGAGCCTATGACATCTTCAGCCACGGCCCTGCACTTCTGGTACGCAACACTCTACAATCTCTTTGGCTTTGAGCCGCGTCTACTGTTTTGGCCTAGCACGTTTGCTCTTATCGGCGCGTTGATGTTACGTCTGTCGTTACCTCACCCCCGTAGTCTCGCAGCAAGAAGGCTGGAATATGAGGTCAAGAAAGCCTATAACTTATTAAACGAACTCGACCGCATTCTTGGAGCGAGAGCCAGATGAGCGGGGGTGACCACGATTCAGAACTACGCGCTCTCACGAGCGAGGCGGCAGAGAAAATCGATCTCCTCGGTCGGCTCGCGTCAGCAGCTCGTGATTCGTTGTCGTTCGGTCGTCGTTTCGGCGTAGCACCACGTCGATGGCTTGCTGCGACGGGGACCGGTGTAGGATGCGCTACGCTCGCGCTAGTTCTTGCACCAGCCGGTTTAGGGTTCGCACTCGCACCACTTGTCGGGGTAGTCGGAGCGTCAGTCGGCGCACTATTGATCCACCGGGATATAGAGGCCCAGCGCGATGCAGAGCTATTCAACTTAGAGGAGAGGATTGATTGGGCAAAACGCAACGGAGAAGCCGAAATCCTCGAAAAGCTCCGAGAGAAATACGTGCAACTCGTTGCCGCTGATGTGAATGAATTGAACCTCGTCCTGGCCTCTCCTCGGCGGCAGCGGTTACTGAGTCCACCCCGTAGTTCCGAATCGCTGTGAACTAGGGGGGCGTGAAGGAGTTTAAGAAGGTGTTTCCGTAAGGTGCGAGTACGCCCCTCCGGAGGAAGCCTCCCCCGCGCCTAACGAATGCCTCCCAGGTGCAGCCGCGGCCTAACAATCGGCTGCAGCGGATGCGGGGCCTTGCATGCTTTCTGCACGGGAAAGTCTCTTGCGAGCCGGCCCCGCACCACTGACCCTTGTGTCGTTAGGCCGCTGGGCAAGCATCGCGGCAGCCGCAGGTAATCCCTCCCGCGGCTGCCGTGTGTATCATCCTGGTTCGTCTCAGGCGACGAGCCGTCGCACCGCGTCTCGCGCGCCCTTGCGGTACACCGTGAGGCACACCAACTCGTCGTTCGGATCGCGCACCTCCCACCAGCGGCTCTTCGTCTGCTTGACGATGGTGTAAGCCGACTTTGCGGCGGCGGTGGGCGCGGGGTTCTTGGGGGCGTCAGACATCGTGCGCTCCAATCCTCTTGACCGGGGCCGTCCAGCAGGGCAGCTTTGATGAGCGGGCGGCCGCCGGGTCGTTCCGTGAGAGGCGGGTGGATCGGCTATTCTCTGCCAAGGGACGCCGGCTCACCCGTCTTGTATTGTGCGGCCCTGCGGAGTATAATATAGCCAACTGCATACACCGTATCAACCTAACTGCATACATGGAGTTCCGAGAGGCCATCGACCGCTTGGGTGAGCGGATCACCCACGAGCAGACTGCACGCGCGCTCGGCGTTTCAGTGGCATCCGTTCGCCAGTATCGGTTGCCACCGGAGGCGAACGCTCACCGGTCAGCTCCGAGTGGCTGGGCCGAGGTGCTGGCCGGGCTGGCGAGAAGCCGTATTCGCGAGTTGAGCGAACTCGCGGACGAGTTGGATAGCCAACCCTAATGGATGTGGCTCGTGATCGGCTGCTTAGAGTATCCCTTGCGCATCGTTCCATCCATCCCTGACTCTTGTTTGTCGAGGATGGTGCTTGGGTCCCATCTAGTCG
>DASVVI010000753.1:0-3416 GCA_036386635.1 Longimicrobium sp. | reverse complement strand
CTGCGGGATCATCTTGAAGAGGAGGAAGACGATGCCGCCGATGAACGAGACGAGCACCAGCGGGAACGCGACCTTGAACGGAATCCACCGCGACAGGAACTTGGCCGGGACGTGGATGATGATGGCGATCAGCACCGCAAGCAGCGCCAGGAAGAGCGCCGAGTGCACCATCCAGAAGAAGCGCCACGCGAACAGAAAGAGCACGCCAATGCCAAAGGTCCGCACGATGTCGGCGGACCTCCAGGTTACCCGGCGTACGGACGAGTCAGCAGGCATTCGTGAGCGGGCTGTGCGGAAATGAAAGAGCGGGGCCGCACCCTTGCGGACGCGGCCCCGCTCCAGCGTTGTGAAACTGGCCCAGCGCTACCGCCCGCCGGACGAACCGCCGCGCGAGCCCGAGCTCTTCTTGGCGCCCGACGACGAACCGCCGCCGCTCGACCCGCCGCTGCTCTTCTTGGCGGCGCCGCCACCCGAGCTGCTGCCGCCGCTGCCCGAGCTCTTCTTCGCGCCCGACGACGAACCGCTGCTCTTCTTCGCCGCGCCGCCCGAGCTGCTGCTGCCCGTGTCCGACGACGACGAGCGCGACGAGGTGCTCTTCTTGGCGCCGCCCGACGAACCGCTCGAGCTCTTCTTGGCGCCGGTGGAGCGCTTGCTGGCCGTGCCGGCCGCAGCCGCCGCACCGGCGACCGCGCCCACCGCCGCACCCGTCGCCGCGGCCTTGCGGCGCGAGGTGCTGGTACCCGTCTTCAGCCCCTTGCCCGCCGTGAACGACACGGTGGCCCGCTCCGGGATGGCGATCTCCTTGCCCGTGCGCGGGTTGCGGCCGGTGCGGGCCGCGCGGGTCTTGCGGGTGAACTTGCCGAAACCGGGAATCGAAAACGAGCCTGCCGCGTGAACCGCCTCCGAGATCGCCCCCGACGCGGTGTCGAAAATCGCGTCGACCGCGCGAGCCGCCGCGGCCCGGGTCAGATCCGCACTCTCGGCCACCCTGTCGATGAACTCGGCCTTGTTCATGAGTCGCTCTCCGCTTTGCGGTGAACCTCCGCGGCGCGGCTCGTCCGCGCCGTCCACACTGCATGCAATCTCGTTGCCACCAGCTTTTTCCAGGGGTCGGCCGGGGTTCAGCGGCCGAATCCGGAGCGGAATGAGTCCACCACACGGCGCGCCGCGTCGCCGGCCTGCCCAAAGGTCTGCTTGGCCGCCTCGCGGTAGGCCTGGGCTGCCTGCGACAGGTCTTCGCGGTACGGCGTGTCCGGCTCGCCGCGCCGGTGGTATTCCCCCGCAATGATGCGCTCGTATGCACCGCTCTCGAACCACGCCCGCATCTCCGCCACGCGGATCACGGGGAAGGGGTGCGTGGAGCCCAGCACGTTGAGCACCTTGTAGACCTGGTCCGCCAGCGCGCCCTCCTCGCGGTACTCGTCGCTCTGCCGGATGAATTCCGCCAGGTTCGCGTCGCCCGACGCGCCGCCGGCGAACTTGAGCATCACGCGCAGCCCGGGCTCGGGGTCCTGCACGCCCAGGATGCCGGCGCGGTCGCAGGAGAGCTCGGCCTTGCGGTACCACTCCAGCAGCGCCACCAGCACGGCGCGCGCGGCCAGCCCCACGATGGGAAAGCCCATCCCGGCCAGCATCGTCAGCAGCCGCATCATCGTGGTGTAGAGCACGTGCCCGCTCATGATGTGCCCCAGCTCGTGCGCCAGGATGAAGCGCAGCTCCTCGTCGTCGAACCGCTCCTCCAGCGCGGAATGCACGACGATGAACGGCTTCTCCATCCCGTATGCGGCGGCGTTGAAGGTGGGGTCCTGCGTCACGTAGACGGGGTAGTCGCCGGGCGCGTCCAGCGTGCGCGCCACCTCGCCGTAGATGCGGTGCACGCGGGCGAACTGCGTGGGCGAGGTGCGCACGGCGTTGGCCAGGAAGGCCAGCCGCACGGCCCGCTCGCCAAAGAAGCCGAAGAGCGCCCTCAGCACCTCGTCGAAGCCGGGGATCCTGCGCAGCGCGTTGAGGGTGGCGCGGTCGGCCGGGTGCTCCCAGCTCCGCGAATCGATCTGGGTGAGGATGCGCGTGGCGCGCGTGGGCTCGAGCATGATGTCTTGTGGGTCGGGAGGATGGCGCGGGCGGGGCTCGCCGCGCCCGTCACGGTGCGGGGGTACGCCGCGGGGATGCGCGGTGTTTCAGGGGCCGGTGGGAACACGGGGGCGGGGGCGCGGGGTACTTGATGGAAACGAACGTCCGATCCCACTTCTTCCGCCGCGCCGCGCGCCGCCTTACATTGCGCGCAACGTCGGCGGCCCGCAGCCGGGCGCCTCCCGCGGCCTGCCGCCATCCGCACCCACGCATCCTGGAGGTCCACACATGCGCCGTCAACGCACCCGTATTCTTCCGCTCCTGGTACTTCTCGCCGCGCTGCTGCCCTCCGCGGTCACCGCGCAGGCCGCATCGCTGCGCGGCAACTGGAACATCAACCGCCAGCAGAGCGACAACCTGGAGAACGCCATCAACCGCGCCGTCGCGCGGATGAACCTGGTGGTCCGCCAGATCGCGCGTCCGCGGCTGCGCAGCACGAACACGATGTATCCCAGCATCACCATGTCGTACGACCAGAGCTCGGTGCGCGTGGACATGGCCGGGCGTCCCTCGGTCTCCAGCCCCGCCAACGGCCAGCCGGTCCTCTGGCAGCGCCAGACGGGCGGCACCTGCCGCGAGATGAAGGGCGACTGCGTGCGCGTGAGCGCCGAGTGGGATGGCGGGAACCTGAAGCACACCTTCCAGGCGGAGGACGGCCGCCGCGTGAACGTGTACTCGGTGAGCCCGGATGGCAAGACGATGACGATGAACGTAACCGTCACCTCGCCGCGCCTTCCGCAGCCGCTGACCTACAAGCTCGTCTACAACCGCGCCACCTGATCGTTCTTCGGGTGACGACGTGCGGGGCCGGCCGGGGAGCGATTCCGGCCGGCCCCGCTCTTTTTCATGCTTCTACAGAAGGCCTCACGCGGAGGCGCGGAGACGCAGAGAGAACTTCGCGTGCTCTCCCCGCGTCTCCGCGCCTCCGCGTGAGATTGCAGTTTAGACAGGCGGCGTGATCTCGCCTTTGCGGTCGGGGTGGATGGGCTCCCCGTTCGTGAGCCCCGCCGGCAGCAGAGACGGTACGATGCCGGGCGCGGACTCCCACGCATCGAAGACCTCCGCGTAGCGCAGCCCGAACGCTGCGCCCGCGGTGCGCAGCCGCTCCTCGATCCACGCCCGCTCGCCGAAGCCGATCCGCTTGAGGTAGAACTCGCCCAGCGCGTAGATCCCGTCCAGGTACGGCTCCACGTCCACCGCGACGGCCGGGAGCACTGAGTGGGCGCCGCGGTAGGTGAAGATCGGTGCGGCGGCGCGGTGGGGCGTGCGCGGCGCCACCACCTTGG
>DASVVI010000752.1:0-3763 GCA_036386635.1 Longimicrobium sp. | reverse complement strand
CGCACCTTCTCCTGGCTCATCTTGTCCGGGATCGTGAAGATGCAGCGGTACCCCTTGATGGCCGCCGCCAGCGCCAGCCCCACGCCCGTGTTGCCGCTGGTGCCCTCTACGACGGTGCCGCCGGGGCGCAGCTCCCCCGCGCGCTCCGCCGCCTCGATGATGGCGGGCCCTACGCGGTCCTTGACGCTGCCGCCCGGGTTCATGAACTCCGCCTTGCCGTACACCGGCGTGCGGATCCCCGCCGTCACCTGGTTGAGGCGGATCAGCGGAGTCCACCCCACCGCCTCCACGATGTTGGCGTAGGGGCGCGTGTGGCGCGGGCGGGCCAGGAGCTGCTCGGCGAAATCGGTCATGGTACCACGGACTTGGGGGATGGGTCGCGCGCCGAATCGGCGGCGGCACCCGAATCGAACTTCACGGGAAGTATGAACCACGCGCCCACCGGCTCCGCGCCGCGCCGGGCGGGCTCGAACTTCAGAGACCGGCTCCCGGCCAGCGCGGCCGCATCGAACGCTTCGTAGCCGCTGGTGCGCTCCACGCGCACGCTGTCCACGGTGCCCTGGGCCGTGATGTAGAGGCGCAGCAGCGTCTCGCCCTCGACCTGCGCCTCCCACAGCTCTTCCGGGTACTGGAAGGGCGAGCCCTCCTTCCCCACCGCGTTCCGGAGCGGCTCGATGGAGCGCGGCGCCGTCATCGCCTCCTGCCGCGCATCGCAGGCCGCCAACAGCAGCACGATCGCGAGCAGGCGCATCATGAGCGCGCCGTCTCCGCCAGCTCGGCGAGGAGCGCGAGCGCCTGCATCGGCGTCACCTGGTTCACGTCCACCCGCCGCAGCCGCGCGACGGCGGGGTGCGGATCGGGCTCGAAGAGGGCGAGCTGCGCCGGCAGCTGTACGCGCCCGTTGCTGGGCGGGGCGGGCTCGGCCTGCGCCTCCAGCTCGCGCAGGATCTCCCGGGCGCGCTCCACCACGGTGCCGGGGAGGCCGGCCAATCGCGCGACCTCCACGCCGTACGAGCGGTCCGCGCCGCCCGCGATCAGGCGGCGCAGGAAGACGATGTCCTCCCCCACCTCGCGCACGGCGACGGAGAAGTTGACGACGCCGCCGAGCCGCTCCGCCAGCCGGGTGAGCTCGTGGTAGTGCGTCGCGAACACCGTCTTGGCGCCGGTCACGTCGTGCAGGTGCTCGGAGGTCGCGGTGGCGACGCTGAGCCCGTCCCAGGTGGAGGTGCCGCGGCCGATCTCGTCCAGCAGCACCAGGGAGCGGGCGGTGGCGCCGTGCAGAATCGCCGCCGTCTCGTTCATCTCCACCATGAAGGTGCTCTGCCCGCGCACCAGGTTGTCCGACGCGCCCACGCGGGTGAAGATGCGGTCCACGATCCCGATGCGCGCCGTCCGCGCCGGCACGAACGACCCGATCTGCGCCAGGAGCACGATCAGGCCTACCTGGCGCAGAATGGTGCTCTTCCCGGCCATGTTGGGCCCGGTCAGGATCATCACCCTCCGCTCCGTGTCCAGGCTCAGGTCGTTGGGGATGAACTCCTCGCGCGGCATCATCGTCTCCACCACCGGATGCCGCCCGCCGCGGATCTCCAGCGCGAACCCGTCGTCGACGGCCGGGCGGCAGAAGTCGCGGCGGCAGGCGGCTTCGGCCAGCGCGGCGAGCACGTCCACGGCGGCGACCCGCTCCGCCACCCGCTGGATGCGCGGCAGCTCCCGCGCGACGGACGCGCGCAGCTCGGCGAAGAGGCGCGTCTCCAGTGCCGCGATGCGCTCCCCGGCGCCCAGCACCTTCTCCTCCCACTCCTTGAGCTCGGGCGTGTAGTACCGCTCCGCATTGGCCAGCGTCTGCTTGCGATGGTAGTCGGACGGGACGCGGTCGGCGTGGGTGCGCGTGATCTCCAGGTAGTACCCGAAGACCCGGTTGAAGCCCACCTTGAGCGACCCGATCCCGGTCCGCTCCCGCTCGCGCGCCTGCAGCCGCGCGATCCAGTCCACGGCGCCGTCGCGAACGGAGCGCAGCTCGTCCAGCTCGGCGTTGAAGCCGGCGCGGATCACCCCGCCTTCCGCCGTCGCCACCGGCGCCTCGGGATCGACCGCGAGCGCCACCAGCTCGCGCACGTCGTCCATCGGCTCGATCGCGTCCAGGTGCTCCTGGAGCAGCGCCGCCTTGCAGTCCGCCAGCGCCGCGCGCAACGGGGGCAGGCGCCCGAGCGACGCGGCGAGCGCCAGCATCTCGCGCGGGTTCACACGTCCCGTGCCCACCTTGACGCCCAGCCGCTCCAGATCGCGGATCTCGGCCAGCGCCGCGCGGGCGTCGCGCCGCACCCCGTCGTCGCCGAACAGCTCCTCGACGGCGTCCAGGCGGGCGTTGATGCGGTCGCCGTCCAGCAGCGGGGCCAGGAGCCAGCGGCGCAGGAGGCGGCCGCCCATGGGCGTGAGCGCCTCGTCCATCACCCCGAGCAGCGTCCCCTCGGCGCCGCCGCCGCGCAGCGTCTCCACCAGCTCCAGGTTGCGGCGCGTCATCTCGTCCAGCGGCATGGCGTGCCCGGGGCGCTCCACCCGCGGCGGCCGCAACGCGCCGAAGCCGGCCGGCTGCACCTCGTTGAGGTACGCCACCAACGCCCCCACCGCCCCCACCAGCGGCGCGTCCCCCGCCTCGAAGCCGAAGCCGCTCAGGTTGGCGACGCGAAAGTGGCGCTGGAGCTCCTCCCGCGCCGTACCCGGCTCGAACAGCCAGTCGCCGCGAAAGGTGCGCGTCCCCTCGGCGGGCGGGGTGCCGGGAAAGAGCTCCCACGAACGCGGAAGGAGGAGCTCCGCGGGCCGGGCGGCGCCCAGCACGTCCGCAAACTCCTCCCACGCCACCGCCCGCACCGTCATCTCCCCGGTGGACAGGTCCGCCAGCGCCAGCGCGACGCTACCCTCCCCCGCCGGGTCGCCCGAGATCGCCGCCAGGTAGTTGTTGCGGCGGGCGTCGAGCAGGGCGTCGCTGAAGACGGCGCCGGGCGTCACCATCTCGGTGACCTCTCGGCGCACGAGCCCCTTGGCGAGGGCGGGGTCCTCCACCTGGTCACAGATGGCCGCGCGCCGGCCGAGCCCCACCAGCTTGCGCAGGTAGTTCTCCAGCGAGTGCGCGGGGATCCCCGCCAGCGGCGCCTTCGACCCGCCGTTGTTCCGCGAGGTGAGGGTGAGCCCCAGCAGGCTGGAGCCCTCCACCGCGTCCTCGTTGAACAGCTCGTAGAAGTCGCCGACGCGGAAAAACACGAACGCATCGGGGTGGCGCGCCTTGACCTCGCGCCACTGCATCATCAGCGGGGTGTCTTCCGACGACATTCCGGGTGGGGGACGGGAGCCGGTGCGGGCTGTAAGCCCTTGATTTTACAGCGGAATCGGGGTTGGGGCAACTGGGCCCCCACCCCCGCTCGTTCCTCGCTGCCCCCTCTCCCGATAACAGGAGAGGGCTGCGCCCTCGCCGTTATCGAGAGAGGGGGCTGGGTTTGCTTCGGCAGGTCCCGGTGCCGCGCAGAGGGCCCCCTCCCCCGCCTGCGGGGGCGCAGGGCGGGTGAGGGGGAGAACTGCCTGCCTTGCGCGGATGCCTCGTAGCGGCGCGATTCATCGCGCCCGTGCCCGCCCCCGCCCCGCCGCCCGCGTTCCAAACCGATGCCGTAGGGGCAGACCTGCGTGTCTGCCCTCCCCTGCCGCACCTCCAATCCCCGCCCCGCGCACCAACACCCGTAGGGGCCGCCCCACGTGGCTGCCCGTGCTT
>DASVVI010000751.1:0-3446 GCA_036386635.1 Longimicrobium sp. | reverse complement strand
GCCCGGCCCCAACGAGCCGGAGCGGGTGCCCGATCCCGAGTGGTTCGTGGTGGCGCGCCGCGTGGAGCACCCCACCGATCCGCAGCCGGCGCTGTACGCGGACGACCTGTGCGAGCCGGTGCGGCACGAGCACGGCCGCGTGCGCGAGGACGTGGAGCTGTGCGTGCTCCCCGCGGACCGGGTGAGCCACGCCTGCTGGCCGCGCTGGAACCCCGTGTCGCCCGAGGACTGCTCGGCGAGCTGGGAAGACGACTGCCACGACCCGCGCGGCGACACCCTTCCCTGCGGGCAGCCGTGCGCCTGTGGCGAGCACGTGGTGCTGGCCGCCATCTGGCGCGACGCGCAGGGGCGGCTGCGCTGGGACACCACGCACCGGCGCGTGCTCACCCCGCCCACCGCCCTCACCCGCATCACCGGCGTCAACTGGCCGCACGGGGGCGAGCTCCCCCTGCGCCGCCTGGCGGACGACCTGCGCGGGCGGCTGGTGGTGCGCTTCTCCCGGCGGCTGCGGCCGGCCGAGGGGCTGCGGCGCGGCATCAACCCCATGACCTTCGCGGTATCGTACCTGGGGCAGTCCGGCGCGTGGGAGGAGGTGCTGGCGCCCGAGGAGGGCGACGACGGCGAGCCCACCCCGCGCCTGTCGCAGAACGGCCGCTGCGCCGTCTTCACCATCCCGCGCGACCTGCTCACGGGCCGGCGCTCCATCGCCGGGGCGTGGGTGCGGGTGCGGCTGCTGGGCGACTTCATCCTGGACTGCCACGGCCGCCCCGTGAGCGCCGCCCACACCGGCGGCGACGTCAACGGCCGCGGCTCGGGGAACGGCGTGCCGGGCGGCACCTTCGAGAGCTGGTTCTACGTCCGCAACACGTGGAAGGAGGACAACCGATGAGCGCCTCCCTGTCCCGCACCGGCGGCTGCGGCTGCGGCGGCGGACCGGCCCCGACCACCGGGCACGACTGCGGGTGCGGCTGCGGCGGCAAGGGCCCCCGCGAGCTGCCGGGCGCGTGCGAGTGCGCGGGCCCGGAGCGCTGCGGCATCCCCTGCCTGGAGCGCCCCGTGTACAGCGCCGGCCAGCTGCTTACGGCCGACGCGCTGCGCCTGGGCCAACGCTACCTGGAGGAGCGCTTCGCCCTGCGCCGCTACGTGGACGGCGTGGGCGTGGTGTGCGGGCTGCACGTGCGCTGCGACCCCGAGCGCCCCGGCTGGGTGGTGGTGGAGCCCGGCTATGCGGTGGACTGCTGCGGGCGCGACATCGTGCTGTGCGAGCCGGTGCGTATGGACCTGTGCGCCGCCATCGCGCGCTGCCCGCGCCCCGAGGACCCCTGCGGCCCCGGCGAGCCGCGCTTTCCGGACGCGCCCGGCGACGGCAAGGAGCGCACGGGGGCGGAGCTGGGTGGCCTTGAAGAGAGCCGCCCCCGCCCGCGCGACCGCACGCGCACCTACGTGCTGCGCGCGGAGCCGGTGTGGGAGGGGCGCGATCCCGTGCCCGTGGTCACCCGCGCCGGCGCGTGCGACAGCGGAACGGAGTGCCGCCCCTCTCGCGAGGGCGCCACGGTGCGGCTGTGCGTGGTGCCGCTGGAGGGTCCGCCGGGCTACGGGCGGGCGGAGGAGCGCACCACCGAGTTCCGCCAGCGGGGCCGCTTCCTGATGGACCGGCTGCGCCAGGCGCTGGAGGCGTCGTCCGGCGGCAAGCTCCCGCGTCTGGACACCGGGCCCGTCACGGAGGTGCAGACGGGCACCTCGCCGGATCGCGCCAAGGAGGTGCGGCGGGCCACGCTGCAGCGCGGCGAGACGGCGCCCGGGCGCCCGGGAGACGCGGGGCGCGTGCGCGCCGTGGTCGACGCCCTGCTGCGCGCCCTGCGCGACGATCCCGCGCCCTCCGCCTGCGGCCTCTACGGCCTGCTCTGCGCCCTGCGCGCCCGCGTCGGGCAGGACGCGCCCCGCGCCGCGGCGGGCCCCTGCGACCTGCCCCCCGAGGTGGAGGCGAACCCGGAGGGGTTCCTGGCCGCCGTGGTGGGGCACCTGGTGGACGGCCTGCGCGAGGACTATCTGGCGCTGGACTGCGCGGACTGCTGCGAGCACACGGGCGTGCGGCTGGCCCACGTGGTGGTGGACGAGGCGCTGGCCGGCTGCGGCGACGGCTGCTTCGTCGCCGGCATCGACACGCACTCGCCCTCGCGCGAGTCGCTGCACCCGCGCGGCGACTGGTGGCGCGGCGACCGGGTGTCGCTGTACGACGCCTACTTCCGCGGCGGCGCCGAGGCGGGGGTGCTGCTGAGCGGCCGCGGGCTGCGCGTGCGCGAGCGCGACGCCTACCAGAACGAGAGCCCCGCCGACCTGCCGCCCCTGGTGGAGGAATGGCTGCGCATGGCCCGCCCCGCCGAGCTGCGGAGGCTGGGGCTGAACCGCTCCAGCGACCTGTACGCCCCCTACGGCGCGCAGGTAGTTCTGTGGACGGTGGAGGGGCGGGTGGTCTCCATCGAGGTGGAGGACGCGATTCCCCCCCGCGTCCCCTACGACGTGGGCCGCTACGTGCGGCTTCCCCTGAGCCCGGGGGCGATGGAGCCGCGGCCCGCGCCCGGCCCCGTCAAAGGCCAGCCCGTCCCCGCCGCCGAGCTCGACCCCGCGCCCTTCCGCGAGACGATCGACGGCGTGGGCGACCGCATCGAGCCGCAGCTGTACCGCGCCGGCATCCGCACCTACGACGCGCTTGCGAAGGTCAGCTACGAGGCGTTCCGGCGCGTGCTGCCCACGCGCACTCCCGTGGCCCGCGAGCTGTTCGATTCCATCCAGGCGCAGGCCAGCGAGATCGCCTCCGGCGCGCGCACCTGGCCGGAAGAGGAGCTGCGCGCGTGGGCCGCCGACGCGCGGCGTACGCTGGAGCAGGTGATGGTGCAGGAGGGCGGCTCATGACCCCCGCCGGCACCGCGCCCACCGAGGCATCCGCCCCGCTGGCGCGCAACGACTACCGCGAGGGGCAGGTGCTGCGCGCCCGCGACCTGGAACGGGAGAGCGGCTACTTCCTGGCGCGCGACCGCCAGCACGCCGCGCTGGCCCACATCCCCGGCATCCTGCGCGGGCTGCGGCTGGAGGCGTTCGAGCGCGGCACCGAGAACCCCGTGGCGCCTCAGAACGTGACCGGCGAAGACGCGCTCGACCTCTTCCTGCAGGCCGGCGTGGCGGTGGACGGCTACGGCCGCCTGGTGGGCGTGCCGCGGCGCGAGCAGCTGGGCACCGAGCTCGCCACCTCGCCCGCGCTCCTCCGCGAGGGGCGCTACCGCCTGGAGCTGCTGTACGACCGGGTGGTGGACGGCGGAGGGAGCCGCAACGCCTCCTCGCCGTACGGGTGCGCGGGAGTGGCGGGGGCGGGGCAGGGGGGGAGCGGCACCGTCCGCGAGCGCTACCGGCTGCGCCTGGCCGATGCCGGGCGCCCCCTGGCCGAGGCG
>DASVVI010000750.1:0-6722 GCA_036386635.1 Longimicrobium sp. | reverse complement strand
GATGGTGGGCTTCGACTCGCGCCACGACCGGCGCACGGCGTACATCTTCGCCGTGAACCCGGCGGGGGTGAAGCGCGACATGACCATCGCTGACGGCGCCAACGACGACACCGGGTGGGACGCGGTCTGGTCCGTGGCCGTTTCGCGCGACTCGCTGGGGTGGACGGCGGAGTACCGCATCCCGCTCTCGGCGCTGCGCTTCGCCACCGGCGGGGACGGCGTGTGGGGCTTCCAGGCGCTGCGCATCGTGCAGCGCGAGAACGAGCAGTCGTACTGGTCGCCCGTCAAGCGCGACGAGCCGCGCCAGGTGGCCCGTTTCGGCGAGCTGCGCGGGCTGAGCGGCCTCCCCGCGCCGCGCCGGCTGGAGCTGCTTCCGTACACCGTCTCCGGCGTCACCCGCGCGCCCGGCGACGAGGCGAACCCGTTCTACTCGTCCAGCGAGATGCGCGGCTCGGTGGGGCTCGATGTCAAGTACGGCGTCACCTCCAATCTGACGCTCGACGCCACCTTCAACCCCGACTTCGGGCAGGTGGAGGCCGATCCGTCCGAGGTGAACCTCAGCGCCTTCGAGACGTTCCTCAGCGAGCGGCGCCCGTTCTTCACCGAGGGCGCGGACATCTTCCGCTTCGGCATTGGCCTGGGCGACGGAGATGGCGGCAACGAGTCGCTCTTCTACTCGCGCCGGGTAGGCCGCGCCCCGCGCGGCGGCGTGGACGTGCCCGAGGGCGGCTACGCGGACCAGCCGGGGCAGACGCACATCCTGGGCGCCGCCAAGCTGAGCGGGCAGATCGGGCGCGGCTGGTCGATCGGCGTGATGAACGCCCTCACCGCCGAGGAGCGCGCCACCGTGCTGGACGCCGGCGGCGCGCGCAGCGACCAGGTGGTGGAGCCGATGACCAACTACAGCGTCATCCGCGCCCGCCGCGAGCTGAACGGCGGCAAGACGCAGTTCGGCGCCGTGACCACGGGCGTCATCCGGCGGCTGGACGGCACGGGGATGGACTGGCTCCGCTCGCGCGCCTTCGCCGGCGGCGCGGACGCGCAGCACCGCTGGGGCAACGATACGTACTCCGCCCGCCTGTGGGTGCTGGGCTCGCGCATCGAGGGGAGCACCGAGGCGATCGGGAACGCGCAGGGCTCCAGCGCGCGCTACTTCCAGCGCCCCGGCCAGAGCTACCTCCGCTTCGACTCGTCGGCCACTTCGCTGGCGGGGTGGGCGGGGAGCTACGACGTGGCCAAGGTGAAGGGGAAGTGGCAGGGCGGCTTCCTGGGCTCCATCCGCTCCCCCGGCTTCGAGACCAACGACCTGGGCTTCCAGCGCGCGGCGGACGAGATCGTGAACGTCTTCTGGATGCGGCACATCCAGCGCACGCCGGGCAAGGTGTTCCGCGACTGGAACCTGGGCGGCAACGCCTGGGAGGCGCGCAACTTCGGTTGGGAGCGCGCCGGGCGGGCGCTGAACGTGAACGGCTCCGCGCGCTTCCTCAACTACTGGAACGCGTGGGGCGGCGTGGAGCGCTCCTTTGGCGGATGGGACACGCGCGCCCTGCGCGGCGGCGCGGCCATCCTGGAGCCGGGCGGCCTCAGCGGGTGGATGGGCGCGAGCTCGGACGACCGCAAGCGCCTCACGGGCGACGCCAGCTTCAACTGGGGCCTGCGCGACGAGGACTCCGGCTGGCGCTACAGCGTCTCCGCCGGCCTGGGATGGCGCCCGACGCCCTCGCTACGCTTCTCCGCGTCGCCGTTCTACTCGCGCTACAACACGGCGTGGCAGTACGTGGATGCGCCGGAGGTGGCGGGCACCACGCGCTACGTCTTCGGCGAGCTGGACCAGCGCACGTTCGGGATGTCGGCGCGGGTGAACAAGACCTTTTCGCCCACGCTCTCGCTGCAGCTCTACGCGCAGCCGTTCATGAGCGCGGGCAGGTACGGCAGCTTCCGCGAGCCCACCGCGCCGGGCGCCGGGCGCTTCGCGGACCGCTTCACCCCGCTCGCCGTCACGCGCGACGACGACGGCTACGACGCGGGCGCCTTCCGCTTCGGCAACCCGGACTTCAGCGTGCGCGACTTCAACCTGAACGCGGTGGCGCGCTGGGAGTACCGTCCGGGCTCGACGCTCTTCCTGGCCTGGTCGCACTCCCGCGGCGGCTCCGACGACGTCACCGACGGCCAGTTCCGCTTCCGCCGCAACCTCGACGCGCTCTGGAACACCGAAGCGTCGAACGTGGTGATGCTGAAGGCGAACTGGTGGGTGAGTTTTTGAACGGAAGTGCGTGAGTGCGTGAGTGCGTGAGTGCGTGAGTGCGTGAGTGCGAGTGCGTGAGTGCCCGGCGGACGGGGCAGGCTAGACGGCAATTCTGTCATCCTGAGGGAGCCGCCTCTCCGACGTCTGCCGGGCCTCCGCACTCCTGCGGCGACCGAAGGATCTAGCCGGCGAGGCACGAGGACAGCGGGTCATCGCGAGCCCCTCGTCACGCGCAGTAGATCCCTTCGCTCCGCGCCACAGTTCGGAGCACGGGAGAGGGCGGTGCCGCGCGTCGCTCAGGATGACAATCTCGGTGAATGGCGGGGTTCCCAAAGCGCACTAACCCGCATCTCCCACCGCGAGGCGCCTTCACCCTGTCATCCTGAGGGAGCCGCTTCTCCGACGCCTGCTGGGCACTAGGCACTGCGCGGCGAACGAAGGATCTAGCCGGCGAGGCAAGAGGACAGCGGGCATCGCGAGCCCCTCGTTACGCGCAGTAGATCCTACGCTCCGCGCCACAGTCTGGAGCACGGGAAAGGGTAGTGCCGCGTCGCTCAGGATGACAGAATGGCGAGACGGCTTCAGCCGTCTTCGCGTCGTACCAGCCGGGGGCTTCAGCCCCCGGCGCTAACACCGAACGGTCCGCACTAACGCACTCACGCACCTTTTCCTCAACTGAAACCCAACCATGCCCTACGCACTCCGAACCGCCGTCATCCTCTCCCTCGCCTGGGCCGGGGCCGCAAACGCCCAGGAACGCTACGCGCTGAGGGACGAGCGGGTGGCGGTGTACAATTTGGTGGGGGAGATGCGGGTGGAGGCGGGGTCGGGGCGCGAGGTGGTGGTGGAGGTCACCCGCGGCGGGCGCGATGCGCGCGAGCTGCGGGTGGAGCGCGGTCGCGTGGGCGACGCGGAGGCCGTGCGGGTGATCTATCCCGAAGGGCGCATCGTGTACCCGGCGATGGAGAGGGGGAGCCAGACGCAGCTCACCGTGCGCCGCGACGGCACCTTTGGCGGCGGCTGGTCGATGGGCGGAGACCGCGTGACGATCGCCGGGACGGGGAGCGGCACCCAGGCGTGGGCCGACGTGCGGGTGCGGGTCCCCGCCGGCCAGACCGTGGCGGTGCACCAGGCGGTCGGGCGCGTCCTCGTCAGCAACGTGCAGGGCACCCTCCGCGTGCACACCGCCTCCGCATCCGTGCGCGCCGAGGGGACGCGCGGCGACCTGGGCGTGGACGTCGGCTCGGGCAACGTGGAGGTGATGGGCGCATCCGGCATCCTCAACGTGGACACCGGCTCCGGCGGCGTGCGGCTGAGCGGCGTGCGCGGCTCCCGCCTGATCGTGGACACGGGGAGCGGCGGCGTCACGGGGTCGGACGTCGCGGTGGAGGACGTGAGGGTCGACGTGGGCTCCGGCACCGTGCGCCTCGACGGCGTGCGCGCCCGCGACCTCACGGTGGACACAGGCAGCGGCTCGGTGAGCGTCGCGCTCGCCGCGGATGCGCGGAACGTGAAGATCGACACCGGCTCCGGCGGCGTGACGATGACCGTTCCGCCCGGCTACGGCGCCGAGGTGCAGATCGACACGGGCTCGGGCGGCATCGACGTGGACGTGCCGATGACCGCCCGCACCATGCGCCGCTCCCGCCTCACCGGCCGCATCGGCGACGGCGAAGGACGCCTCACCATCGACACAGGCTCCGGCGGCGTGCGCATCCGCGGACGCTGAGCTTCCCAACCGTTTTGCGGATCCTGATGAACGGCGCGCCATCGTTGTGGCCTGGCGGGCGTGGGTTGTGCGAGGGAGGTGCTCCACACCCAAGCATGACCGGAGCTCCAGACCATGGTTCAACCTCCTTTCGACAACAGCTACGCGCGGCTTCCAGACCGGTTCTTTGCGCGCGTGGCGCCCACGCCGGTGGCGGCGCCGCGGCTGATCAAGGTCAACGCGCCGCTGGCGGCCGAGCTGGGTCTGGATCCGGCCTGGCTCGCCAGCGATGAAGGCGTGCAGGTGCTGGCCGGCAACCTAGTGCCCCCCACCGCCGAGCCGATCGCGACCGCGTATGCGGGGCACCAGTTCGGCGGGTTTGTGCCCCAGCTTGGGGACGGCCGCGCGATTCTGCTCGGCGAGGTGATCGACCATCGCGGAGTGCGGCGCGACGTCCAGCTCAAGGGCGCCGGCCCCACGCCCTACTCGCGGCGCGGCGATGGAAGGGCCGCGCTGGGGCCGGTACTGCGCGAATACCTGGTGAGCGAGGCGATGGCGGCGCTCGGCATCCCCACCACCCGCGCGCTCGCCGCGGTCGCCACCGGCGAGAGGGTGAGACGGGAGACGATGCTCCCCGGCGCCGTGTTCGCCCGCGTCGCCTCCAGCCACATCCGCGTGGGCACTTTTCAGTTCTTCGCCAGCCGCGGCGACGTGGAGGGGCTGCGCACGCTCGCCGACCACGTCATCGCCCGGCACTACCCGGACGCGGCCGGCGCGGAGCGGCCGTACAAGGCGTTCCTGGCTGCCGTCGCGCGGGCGCAGGCCGAGCTCGTCGCTCAGTGGCTGCTGGTGGGGTTCATCCACGGCGTGATGAACACGGACAACATGTCGGTCGCCGGCGAGACGATCGACTACGGGCCCTGCGCCTTCATGGACGAGTACGACCCCGGCACGGTCTTCAGCTCCATCGACGTCCAGGGCCGCTACGCCTACGGCAACCAGCCGTCGATCGCGCAGTGGAACTTGGTGCGGCTCGCGGAGTGCCTGCTTCCTCTGCTCGCCGACACGAACGAGGCCGCGGCGGACGAGGCGAACGAGGCGCTGGACGCCTTCGCGCCGGTCTTCGAACGCGCCTACCACACGGGGCTCGGCCGCAAGCTCGGCCTGCTGACGGAGCGCGAGGGCGACCCGGAGCTCGCGCGCGGGTTGCTGGAGGCGATGGCAGCGGGGATGGCGGACTTCACCCTCACCTTTCGGCGGCTGAGCGAGGGTGACGACGAGGGCGTGCGCAGCCTCTTCGGCGTCCCCGCCGCCTTCGACGAGTGGGCGCAGCGCTGGCGCGAGCGTCTTCAGGAGGAGCCGGGTGACGAGGAGACGCGCCGCGCCACCATGCTCGCCGCCAATCCCGCCTTCATCCCGCGCAACCACCGCGTGGAGGCGGTGATACGCGCGGCCGTGGACCGGGACGATTTCGCGCCCTTTGAAGAGCTGCTGGCGGTGCTGGCGAAGCCTTTCGACTCCCAGCCCGGCTTCGAGCACTACATGGAGCCGCCGGCCGCGCACGAGCGGGTGCACGCGACGTTCTGCGGGACCTGATCGGAGTGTGCAAGGGCGGACGACTGAAGTCGCTGCAACAAAAGCACAAAGTCCGCCTGCGCGGACTCGACTCCGAGGATCGGCCGCGGCCGCGTAGTCTCCGCAGGGAGATTTCCCGCGGTTGTTGCCGCCACTTCAATCGCCAGGCAGCGCACGGCACTTGCAACGACCGCGGCCCGCTGTTCAACGGGTACGCGAGCCAGGGAGAAGGTCTATGAGATCATCGGAAAGGTCCGTGTCGGTGTGGGAGACCACCAACCCGCAGCCGGAGTTCCCCCCGCTGCGCGGCGAGGCGGAGGCGGACGTGTGCGTGGTGGGCGCGGGGCTGGCCGGTATGACGACCGCGTACCTCCTGGCCCGCGAGGGTAAAAAAGTCATCGTCCTGGACGACAACGGCATCGGCGGGGGCGAGACGGGGCAGACGACGGCCCACCTGGCCAGCGCGCAGGACGACTACTACCACGTCCTGGAAAAGGTGCACGGCGAGGAGGGTGCGAAGCTCATCTACCAGAGCCACCAGGCCGCCGTGGACCGCATCGGCGAGATCGCCACGGCGGAAGGGATCGAGTGCGACTACCAGCACGTGGACGGCTACTTCTTCCTGGGCCCGGACGAGACTCCCGACTTCCTGCAGACCGAGCTGGACGCCGCCCGCCGCGCCGGCGCCACGGCGGAGATCGTGGAGAAGCTGCCCGTGCCGTTCGACAGCGGGCCGGGGCTTCGCTTCTCGCGGCAGGGGGAGTTCCATCCGCTCAAGTACCTGGAGGGGCTCGCCCGCTGCATCCAGCGCGACGGCGGGCGCATCCACACGCGCAACCACGTGCTGGAGGTGGAGGGCGGAGACAGGCCGGCGGCGCGCGGCGAAGGCTTCGAGGTGCGCGCCGGGGCGGTGGTGGTCGCCACCAACTCGCCGATCAACGACCGGCTCACCATCCACACCAAGCAGGCGCCCTACCGCACCTACGTGATCGGCGCGCGCATCGCCACGGGCTCGGTGCAGCACGGGCTCTACTGGGACACGCTGGAGCACTACCACTACGTGCGCCTCGCCCGCATCCCCGGCGACCTGACGCACGAGATGCTCGTGGTGGGCGGCGAGGACCACAAGACGGGGCACGAGAACGACATGCAGATCCGCTTCGACCGGCTGGAGGCGTGGACGCGCGAGCGCTT
>DASVVI010000749.1:0-2968 GCA_036386635.1 Longimicrobium sp. | reverse complement strand
GCGCCGGCGCCGCGTCTCAGGTCACAGATCAGGCGCGAGCAGGATGTTGTTCTGCGTACCCAGCGGAACCACGGCGCGGGGCGGACGGCGAACCAGGAGGGGGAGCCGCGACCACTGCTCCCGGGTGAGGGTTGCGCGCGCCTGCTCGAAGCCGTCCATGAGCAGCGACTGCGCCTGCGCCAGAAGCTGGGTCGTGCCCGCCGGCTGTGTGACCTCCGTTTCGACCAGCGCGCTCGCGAGCGAGGCCACCCCGCGGGCAACCGAGTCCGCCGCGGCACGCAGGGCGCTTCTCTGTTGCGGATTGAGCTGGACGTTCCGCTCCGCGGCGCCCCCGAGCACCAGGGACGGGGTGTTCTGCCACTGGCGAAGGATCTCACGGCGGATGTCCTCCGGGGCGGCGGAGGCACGCAGGGTGGAGATGGACGACATCATCGCCTGCGTCGCGGGATCGGCGCCAACCGGCAGGCGCACCTGGAGGCGAACGGCGGACGGGCGCCGGGTCACCACATCTCTGCCGAATGACGGGTTCACCTCGTATGCGTAGCGGCGTGTGGAGGGATCGAATCTCGTGACGCGGAGGAGGACCGGGTTCGGGGAGACGTCCTGGCCCCATCCACGAAGGCGATCGGCGCCGTGGACAGCGCGGTCCAGGGCGGCGGTGACGTTCTCTCCCACGACCATGAAGTGGGCGCCGCGCTGCACGCCGCGCGGGCGGAGATTGAGCTGCACGTCGAGCCGCGGGTTCCAGGGCCCGCGGCAGCTGTTGCGCGCCGCGACGCGACCCAGCTGCCCCCGCAGGCACGAGCGCACTCCGGCGGGGGCGCGATCGATCAGTTCCGCCATTTCGCGGGCCACACCGGCCTCGCGCGCCGCGGCCGGATCGAAGACGAAGGCTCTGTCGTTCGCGAAGCCGTCGCCGTTCACGTCCGTATCCACCATCGGGGTGAACGGTGCTCCGGAGGTCACGCTCCCGTACAGGGTGACCGACATCCACCGCACGTACGACCGGTCGACCGAGAGCTGGAAGGCGTGGCGCTGCTCGAAGTCCGCCGCCGCCCACGACGCGCGGCGCGAATCACCGGCGGTGCTGGGGAGCGATTCTGCGAGCCCGGACAACGAGGACGCGAGGTCCCGCGAGCGCGTCAGGGTATAGTGCGCCCTCAGCAGGCCCATCCCGAACATGCGCGTGGCGGACACCGAGATCTGCTCGGACGCGGATCTTCCCGCCCCATCTAGGGCTCGGATCACTCCAGCGTCGTCCCGGCGCCGGGAGGCGCTGAGCACCGCGCGGCCGGTTGTGGGATCGATTGCGCCGGGGGCAGCGTACACGGGCCGCCCGCCTTCGTCGTCCAGGGTGAACGCGGGGCTCGCCGCCAGGTTACGGTCGATGCCCAGCGGGAGTCCGCGTCCTCGGCTGGCACTGGCCGTCACCTCCAGCGAAGTGTCGAACTTCTTGTGGAGCCAAAAGGATTCCAGCGATGCGCGCCACAGGCCGGGCACGCCGAATCCACGCGTGAACCCGGTCGCACCCGCGGGATCGCTCGCCCCCGTCTCGCCATCTCCGACGCACCGGCTCGGCACGGATGAAGGATCGCCGCGGTAGAGATCCCACTGCGGCGACGGCACTGCCGCGCCGACGCATTCGAGGCGCACGCCGTACCCGAGACCCGGCTCCACCCGCAGCGCCGCGAGCGAGCGCGTCGGCGCTGCCGCCCTGAACCGCCCGGCGCCGCCGCGAACGACCCACTCCATCTCCGGCGTGTTGCGGCTCCACGTGAACCCCGCGCGCGGGCTCAGGGACCATGGCGAAGTCCCGGGTTCGGCGGCGAGCGACTCTCCCGGGTCCAGCGCGCCCGGCAGCGCGAACGCGGTTCGCTCCGCGCGTACGCCCCAGGTGACGCGCAGCCCGCGCCTGGGCGTCCAGAGGTCGCCCGCGTACAGCGCGTGCGTGGCCGTGACCGCCTCCCCCTCAGCGCTCCCCAGCCAGCGGGTGAACCGCACCGGGCGTCCCGCTTGCACGTCTGCTAGCGTGGCGAAGCTGAAGGTGCCGAACCGGTCGTTCATCGCGCTGGCCTCCACGTGTTCGCGCAGGTACAGCGCGCCCACCTGCAGCTGGTGCGCACCCCGGGCCAGCGGGATCGTGACGCGGTCCGAGATCTCCATCGCCGAGCGGTCCTCCGCCGGCCACGCCTGCGCATCGCCGCCGAACGATAGGGTGGAGATCCCCCGGCTTCCGTCGACCAGGTCGGAGCGGAGCCACAACTCTCCCGCGGGGAGTGCCGCGCCGGGTGCGCTCCGCTGGTCGGTGCCGGAAAGGTAAACGGAGGCGTCGTGTGTAGCGCCGCCGCGGAATCGAGTGAACGCCTTGAGCAGCACTCCGCCACTCTTTTCGCGCGTCTCCCCGCCACCCGACGCCGAGAACGGCGACCCGAATCCATCGGAGTCGCGCCGGCGCGCATCGATGCGCAGGGTGAGGGAGTGGCGGGAGCCCGGCAGATAGTCGAAGCGCGCGAGGATCGCGCTCGTCGAGGTCCGCGCGTCCGCCTCCGGGGCGTTACGCACCCCGAGCCCTTCCACGATCTGGAGCAGGCGCCGCGCCGAGTCCGCCGAAATACCAAGCGACGGGAGGCGCGGATTGTCAGGGTCCAGGGCGCGCGCGGGCGACTCCTGGATCACGAGCTGTCCCGCTCCGTACACGAAGAGCCGGCCCGGAACGATGGGTCCACCCCCGCCGCCTCCGATCCGCCCGGCGGCCATGCGCTCCCGTGCGCCATACGCCAGGCTCCGGTTCTGGAACGCCATGCGGAAGGCGCCGCCCCACAGGTTGGTGCCGCTCATGGTGCGCCCGGCCAGCTCGCCGCCGGTGAACTGGCCCCGGGACACGTCGTAGGGGTGCGCGATGACGCCCGCCGCCGCCAGCGCTTCGGGCGGCAGGCTCCCCGCGTCGAATCCCGCACCGTCCACCGTC
>DASVVI010000748.1:0-4755 GCA_036386635.1 Longimicrobium sp. | reverse complement strand
CCCCTCTCTCGATAACAGAGGGCGGAGCCCTCTCCTGTTATCGGGAGAGGGGGCAGGCGAGTGTAACGAGCCGGGGGTGAGGGCCCTTCAAAACGAAACCCCAAACGTCAGATACCCCCGCGGCTTCGGCCGCTCGCGCAGCACGATGTCGTCCTCCACGACGGTGACGGAACGGAGCGGGAAGCCGATGCCGGCGCGGACGGGGAACGGCGGGATGTACGAGATGCTCAGGTTCAGCCCCAGCTCCGCGCCGACCGACGCGATCGTCGAGGCCTCGCCGCGGGCGCCGCGGGTGAGGCAGTCGTCGCTGCACCAGGTGCGGCCGGCGTCCAGGAAAGCGGTGCCCCAGAGCCGGTCCAGGTACACCGGCATGACGCTGCGGCCGCGCTCGATCAGCGTCAGCGGAAAGCGCCACTCGAGCGTCCCCGCCACCGCCCGGTCGCCAAAGAGGACGCCCTCGCGGTAGCCGCGCACGGGCAGGTCCAGCTCGCTCCCCATCGTCACGAAAGTGGAGAGGGGGAAGGCCGACACCCCGCCCTCCGTTCCGCCCACCGAGTAGCCCGGAGTGAGGCTGCCGTGGTCCGCGCCGCCAGCGACGCGCAGGCCCAGCACGTGGCGCGCGTAGCCCCATCCGCGGAAGGGGAGGTAGTGCTGCGCCCGCGCCGTCGTGCGCACGTAGCCGCGGACGGCGTCGCCCTGCCCGCCGCCAGGGCCGTTGTCGAGGAACACGTCGTCCAGGTAGCGGCGCCCCTCCACCGAGGCGGCGGCCACGAAGCCTTGCTCGGGGCTCACCGAGTACTCGTATTCGCGCGCGTTGGAGTACCCCAGCGTCACCGCGCCCCCGGCCTCCGCGGGCGGGTTGGGAGCCGCGCCGGTCACTTCCGATTCGCGGAAGGAGTAGTCGCGCTGCCGGGCGCCCGCCCCCACGCTCAGCCAGCTGAACGAGCGGAAGCGCGGGCGCGTAAAGGTAGCCACAAGCGACGCGGACCGCTCCCGCTCCAGCAGGGTCGCGGTGATGGGCTCGTCGGTCGGGCCGACGGTGGCGAACGCGCCCACCCGGTCCCATTCCTGGAACACCGACGCGCCGATCACCGGGTTGCCCAGCCCCGTGAAGAGGTAGCTCGCGCCCGCCTCGGTGCGCGACTCGCGCGGATGCACCAGCGCGTGTGCCTCGTAGCTGTGCCGCTGGACCACGTCCTGCCCGCCGAGCGCCACACCGAGCCCGGTCCCCAGCGCCTCATCGGACTCGAGGATTGGCGACCACGATGTGGGGCGCAGCGAGGGAAGCGCCGAGTAGCCGCGCGCCGCCCCGCCCGCCGTGCGCTGCGCCAGATCAGCACCGGCGCCGGCCTGGCGTACCTCGGCTCGCAGCGGGGGCGCGGCGGTCCAGCGCGCGGGATCGAACGGCATGCGCGCCAGGTGGTACCCGTCCGCGCGGTACAGCGTCAGCGCGATCCAGCGCCCGTCCGGTGACACGTCGGGATCGAAGGCGCCCGTCAGCACGTTGGTGATGCGGTGCAGGCGGCCGTCGGTGAGGTCGTACGCGTACAGGTTGGAGATTCCACTGCGGTCCGAGCTGAACACCACGTAGCGCCCGTCCGGCGACCAGGCGGGCGAGCTGTCCACCGCGCGGTCGCTGGTCAGCTCGCGCACCACCTGGCCGTTGGCGGCATCGAGCACCACCACGTCGTACAGCGCCCCCGTCCGCCAGCGCGAGATGGCGATCCGCGTCCCGTCCGGCGACCAGCGCGGGCGCGACCAGTGCACGTCCGGCGACGGCGTGGCGAGGTCGCGCGCGCCGCTCCCGTCCGCATCCATCACCACCGGCACGTTGGTCCCGCCGCCGCCGCGAACCGCCACGATGCGGCCGGATGCGGGGTGCACGTCCGGATCCAGCAGCCGCGCGCCGCGGGTGATGCGGTCGCGGTCGCCGTTGGGGCGGATGACGTACAGGTCGGAGTAGTAGCGATACGCATCGACCGCGTCGAGCATGGACGTGAACAGCGATCCGTCAGCGCGCCACGCCGATGCGCCCAGCGAGGTGCGCGGATCCAGCACCCGCACCCCGCCCTCGGTCCACAGCCGCGTCGAAGTCTCCTCGCGCCCGGTCGAGTGCGCGAAGGCGATCGTCCGCCCGTCCGGCGACCAGCGCGGCCCCTCGGTGCGGCGGCCCTCCTGCACCAGCACCTCCGGCTCGGTGAGCCCCTGCCTGCGCAGCGAGTCGGCGAGCGCCGTGTACACGGTGCGTAGCGAGTCGCGCCACTCGTTCCAGGTGTCGGTGAACTTCTCTCCGTACGCGCGCTTCGCGGCTCCATCGGCGCCGTAGGAGAAGAGGACGCGGCGGCCCATCGCCTCCACCCAGTCGCCGTGCTTCTCATACCCGAAGCGGTCACCCAGGTAGTCCATGAAGAGCGAACCGTACACGTACGGAGCGCTCCCGCCCGGCCAGGTCACGGGATACCCGGTGGCGCGGTCGATGGAAAAGAACTCGTCCTCCAGGATCGCGGTGCGCAGCATCATGTCGTACACCGTCGCGCGCACGCGCCCCGCGCGCGTCATCCGCGACTCCAGCGCGGTGGCGAGCCCCTCCTGCGTCCAGCGCGGCACCAGGAGGTTGGGGAAGCCGAACGGCGTGCGCCCGAACACCTTTCTCACCAGCCGCGGAAAGCCCGCCGCGTAGTCGAGGTGGAAGATGTGCACGAGCTCGTGCGACACCACCAGCTGCAGCCAGTCGTCGTAGAAGGCGAGCTCGGGCGTATCCACCGGTGGGTGTGCGTACACCACGATGCGGTTGCTGGGGAGCGGCGTCGCGTACCCGTTGGAGAAGTCGACGTTGTCGCTCAGCACCAGGTCGACCCTCTTCCTGGACGCCTGCACCAGCACCTCGCTCAGCGCCGCGTACGCCGTCTCCGCGCGGTCTGCGGCGCGCCGTGCCAGCGGCTCCAGCGCGGGCGTGAAGTGGACGCGGAAGTGCTCCGTATCCAGCGTGCGCCACTCCACGTTCGGCGGCACCTGCGCCGCTACCGGAATCGCGAGGAGGAGCGCCACGATCAGCAGCGCGGTTCGACGGATGTTCATCTGGGAGCCGGTGAGTGGTTCGGAGCCAGCGGGTGAATCCGCGGAGCGCAACGTCCATTCCCGATGCGCCATGTTCCGAGGAGGTACGGCAACTGGATGCGGCGCATCGCCATAGTCGCATCACGCACGGGGAGGACGGAAAACGGGGTGCCCCGGATGTCCTCTCCCGTGGGCACCCCGCGTCCTCTGCCGCTGCGCCTGCTACTGACGCGTGCCGGAGCGCTCGCGCAGGAACGCCTCGACGGCGCGGAAGTGCGCCCGCGCGATGCGCTCGTGCACCTGCGGATTGCGCAGGGCGGCCTCCTGCTGGGGCACCATCAGGAACATCGACTCGGTGAGCGTCGAGGGCATCCAGGTGGGGCGCACCAGCGCGAGATCCGCGCGGGCGATCCCCAGGTCGCGCAGCCCCAGCTCCCGCAGGATCTCGCGCTGCATGTGGCGCGCGAGGTCCAGCGACTGCGGCGCGTTGTAGAACGCCGTAGTGCCCGAGTTCGTGAACGGGTTCACGCCATCCGGGAACGCGTTGTTGTGCACGGAGACCAGGAGCTGCGCGCCCGCCTGCTCCGCCGTCACCGGGCGCGCCCCCAGCGCCACCGCCGCCGTGTCCGGCCGCGTCTCCGTCACGCGCGCGCCGGCATCGCGCAGCATCCTTACCAGCTGCTTGGCGATGGCGAGGTTCGCCTCCGCCTCGGTCAGGCGCGTGGGGCCGATGGCGCCGCCCGGCGGGTGCCCCGCGTCCACCGCGACGTGGATTCCGGCCAGCGGACGGCGCGCGTCGATGACCGGCGGGCGGCGGACGCGCACCACCAGGGTCCCGTCGCGGTCGTAAAAGGTGCGCCACCCCCACGCCGGGCTCGCCAGCTCCATCCGCACGTAGTACACGTCGTCGCGCACCTGGTCCCAGGTGGCGCGGCGCACGAAGGGGTCCTCGGTGCCGTAGTACAGCCAGTTGGTGCGCGACTCGCCGCCGAACACCTCCACCGTCAGGAAGCTCCCCTCCAGCAGCACGCGCGCGGGGAGCCGCTCCGTCATCGCCAGCCGCAGGTCCACCCATTCCGCCTGCGGCACCACCCGCACCGCGCCGATCGTCCCGCGTGCCTCCGGCGCGCCGGCGGGAAGGAGGCGCACCGAACGCGCATCCACCCACACCGACTGGTCCTCGGTCAGGCGCACTCGGTACGCACCTTCGCGCTCGCCGGTCAGGGTGAAGCGCGTGCCGTTGGGGAAGGTCCAGTGGTACGGCGTGCCCGAGCCCGGAATCGCCGTCGCCACGATCAGGCTGTCCGGCCGGTCGCCCGCCGCGATGGCGGTGCGCGTCTCTCCCGGGCTCAGCACCGCGAGGGAGAGCTCCAGCGGAGTGCGCACCGTGTCCGCGCCGTGCACCAGCTCGATGGTGGCGGTGCCTGCGCGCCCCGTCTCGGCCAGCGTGGGGACGCCCACCTGCCGGTCGCGGGAGAGGAGGGGCGCCGTCGCCGCGAAGCTCCCTGCGTACTGCGTGTACTCGCGCGTGGCGGAGCGGTCCTGCAGGAAACCCTCGTCGCGCTCCAGCGTTCGGGTCTCCACCAGCGGCGCGGTGGACCCGTCTGGGAAGACGATGCGCGCCCGTCCGCCCGGCGCGCCGCGGAAGCGCACCATCACCCGCTCGCCGCGCTGCACCGTCATCGCCGCGCGCGGGGC
>DASVVI010000747.1:0-8858 GCA_036386635.1 Longimicrobium sp. | reverse complement strand
ATGAACTGCAGGCGGTGCGCGGCTGGGCTCACATCGCCGACCTGCGGGACCACCTAGCCGGCTATTTTCCGGAAGTTCTCCCCCGGCTCCACAAGCGGGGCCTCCTCACCCGCGCCGACGTCCGCGCCCCCGGCCAGAAGCGGCCGATGTGGGTCTATCGGATCAGCGAGCGCGGCCTGGCCATGATGGACGAAGCCGAGCCTAAGGAGCACAGGGCCGTCCCCCGGCCGCGCACGGATGACACGGGCGGGGCGGTGTACGCTCCCGGCCGCCAGCGCGGCGCGCTCCGGCTGCTGCGCGAAGCGTACGACGACCCGGCTGTGCCGGAGCGGTTCGGCGGGCGCGGCTGGGTGAGCGGGCGCGAGCTTGGCACGCGCGTCGACTACCACAACTTCACGCAGCGCCACGAACGCCAACCGCACATCGCGGTCGATGGCACGGACCTTCACTGGCTCATCCGGTGGGGCTTCGCGGAGCGCCGGAACGATCCGGACCGGGCGGGGGTGGTCTACTGGCGCGTCACGGAGGCCGGCAGGGCGGTGCGCCTTCTGGACTGGAAGACCTTGGGGGCGTGGGAGTGATGCCGCGCGTCACGAGACGGACCTGACTTGCCGGTGGGCAAGGGACCTGCCGAGCGCCGCCCGCGGTGGCGGGGTCGTGCATGGGGGAGTTCGAACTTGGGGACCAAGCGAACATAGGGTAAAGGCAACACAAACCGATGTCTACGAGGAGTGGCGCTAACGGTATGGTTAGTGCGTCGCGAGGTCATGCCCGTTCTGGGTGCCGTGGATCGTTCTGAACGCGTCCTTGACCCTGGATCTACACCTTCATGAACGGAGTCGCTTGATAGAAGTCGTGAACAACCCCGTGCGCCATGCTCTCAGCTTGCGGCGCTTCTCCATCGTCGCTCTGACGCTGTTCGCAACAGCCTGTCAGAACGTGCCGACCAGCACCCCACCCGTGCCGGCACGCGGCGTGACCGCTGCACAACCCAATGGGTGGCATTTGGGTCAGGTGTCGTTCCTCTGCACCGTCGGCAACCGCGCGCTGAGTGCGCCGAACGGGTAGCAGACGCGGCAGGACGCCTTCTACTTCTCACGCGGCGACCTCGACGCGCGTGGCCGGACCGTGCAGTACATGTACCGGCGCAAGGCTACGGACGGCACCCCCCTGGTATCCGTGGACTGCACGGTGCCGTACACGGAACCGGCGCTGCGACGAGTGGACCGCTGGCTCGGCGTGGAAGCGAATGGTAGTGTGGCGCAGTTCAAAGCGCGCGAGGAGATGGTCACCATTCAGGGCTGCGTAGGTGATGGGGTGTGTACGCTGGACCCGCTCGTCGTGGAGGCGCCTCCGACGGACCCGTGCAGTAACTGCGAACCGCCGCCGCCCCCTCCGCGTCCCAGCGGAGGGACTGGAGGGAGTGGAGGAAGCGGATGGGGTGGAGGGGGCGACACGGGTGGCGACGGCGGATCAGATTCGGGAGCGCCGTACGTCGGGTCTGTTGAAGAAACGGAGGGAAGCTGTCCGCAGTGTGGCGAGAAAGATCCAGTGATTAAGCAGCAAGAGACGATCAACGAAGCAATTGGGAAGGTGCGGTGTGAGTCCATGAAAGCTGTGCTCCAGGAACGGTTGCCTTACATGAAGGTCTTTACCGAGCAGCCAGCTCACCTGCAAGGACCGGGACCGAAAGACTTGGGGTACCACGCTGATGGCGTGATTTACATTTACGAGGGGCTTTGGAAGAATGACGCTGCGGGCAATCCGACTGTCGTTCGGGACTGGGATCAGTTCGTGAAGGTGCTCGTCCACGAAGCGGCTCATGCGTACTGGAGCTACTATCAGGGCTATTGGGATCCATCGGGCACGCACCACGATCAGTGGGACGCAACGATGGCAGAATGCGGATACCCGGGGGGTGAATGAGAGTCCCATTGTACATCAGCTTCGCGGTGCTGATCCAAGCAGTCGGGCTCGTAGGAGCCTCCGACTGCCAAGCGCAGCGCGACAACTCGACGGCTGTGATCTCAGCCACGCTCGCGAGCGTGTACGAGATGCTGGGAACGAGCCGTGATGCCGTCATCCAGGGACCCATTGCCTTCGATCCGCGCGTGCTGCGCACAGGCCGGGGCCGCGCACCCCGAAACTGGCCCGACTCTGTGGTTCTGAAGTGGGTGGGTGACGTTAGTGATTCGGTGTTTTCGCACCAGCGAGTGCGCACCATGTTGGATAGTGCGAACCTCCACGCGAGAAGCCCGATTCACTGGGTTCCTTGCGGCCTATCCGCTGGAGCAGGGCAGTGCGCGCCGCGGGAGTTCGCCGCGGTCGTTTCAGTCAGCGAACCCTGGATCTGCAACGACGTAGCGCAGGTAATCGCTTCGATCCGGTACAGGTCCACTGACGAACTTCATCCGTCTGCTTGGCAGGCGAGTGTTATTCGTCTCACGCGAAAAGATGGAAGATGGATCGCGGGCGCGTGGTACGCTCAGGCTTCAAACTAACGTACACGCGGGAGCGCGCGAGTTTGGCCGGAAGCGGATCGCTAAGGCGTGGAACAGTCCTGAACATGAACAGATGCCAAGACTGAGGGATCAGCTCAACCGCCTCCTCGCGGGGGCGTCCGTTCTCGCTGCGAGTGCCGGGTGCACTGGCGCTCACACCCAGAATATCGCGGTCCTGCACTCAGCGCCCGCGCGTCACGACTCCGCGGCCTTCACCGCGGTCGTGCGCTCACTTCGTGAGTTGCACCGGGAGGGCCTCCGCATCGATCCGCGCCCGTTGCACGACCGGACGGAGTCGCTTCGGCCGGACTACGTCGAGCTTGCGGGTGCGGACGCCGAGGCTCGCGCAAGAGTTCTCCGGTCGATGGAGATTGCGCGCACCGACGCGGTTCGCGACGCCGCTTGTGGTGGCATGGTTCCGCCAGGCGTGTTCCCTACGCCGCCTGCGGAATGTCCGCGGGAGGGCACCTTCTACAGTGTCGCAATCGGGCAGGTCGCCGCGAGCGATTCGCTGCCTCCAACGGCTGACGGCTCGAGCCTCGCGCGGCGTGCGGGCGCACGATACTGGGCCGTCCCGGTTACGATCCGGCAGATGACTGCTGTCGGCTCGACGAGTACAAAGTTTCAGTACTGGCTAGTGTGTGCTTCAGGTTGCCAGGAGTGGCGAGTCGTGCACCGCGAAGCGCTCCACTTCACTGACTGAGGGCCTCGAGCAGACGTCGATGGGGGTTAATCCGGTGCGTTCGCCGTCGTGCTAGCGGAGGACCGAGTACATCCTGCGGGAGCGGTAAACGGACGCATCGCGCGGGCTCCTGCCGACGGCGACGCCCATGCAGCCCAGGTCGGCGGTCAGTGACAGGCGTTCGTCGTGTTGCAGGCGTTTCCATGCGCGGCGCATTCCCTTCGACCAGCGGATGTCGTCGAAGACGAACAGGGCACCGGGGCGCGACCGCTTCCAGATTGTGCCGAAGCAGGACAGCGTCGGCTCGTACTGGTGGTAGCCGTCGATGAACACGAAATCCACGTCGCCGATCTCCTGAAGAGCCGGCTCGAGCGTGTCCGCGAAGAGACCCTGCCGGTAGCTGATCCCATCGAGCCCGAGCCGGTGATGCGTCTCGCGCGCCACGCGAAGCCGGTACGGAGACGCCTCCAGGGTCGTGGTCCGCCCGCCGCCGCCCAGCGAGCGGAGCGCGGCGGCGAGATACGCCGTGGAGATGCCCACATTGGTGCCCAGCTCCAGGATCGAAGCCGGCTGGAACTCCCTCACCAGCGCGTAGAGCGCGCGCGCCGGCACGGGACCTTTGCTCGCGACGCACGCCTCTCCCACGGTGAGCCCGCGGTCGTGAACCAACGCACCGCCGAGCGTGCCGTCGTCGAGCGGATCGGTCCGCGCGAGGAGGCCGGCACGCGCCCGCTCGATCGCGTCGATCGCCGCCCGATCACCGGCGGGCAGCGGCCGCGCCAGCTCCTCGATGACCCTTGCCAGACGCGGGGCGTCCGGGTGCGCGGCGCGCGCCAGCTCGCGCGTGGCCAGGCGGTCCAGCGGCGTAGTCAGGGCGCGGTACGCACGGCGCAGCAGCGGCTTGACCATCCTGGCTGAAGTCGATGTCGAAGGTGTGCCGGCGAGCCACGAGGGTGCGCGGAAGCTGCCCGCTCGCACGCCGGTGCGCAATGCCCCGCTACCACGGGGTCCACGGACAAGCACGAGGCACGAAGTAGAGCGCGGAAGCCCTCTCTCTGTGTCTCCGTGTCTCTGTGTGAGCCCGCCGTTGCAGTTCTCTCCGCGCCTCCGCGCCTCCGCGTGAGCCCAGCGGTTTCCGGTGATTCCGGGATTGGCCGCACGGGCCCGTGTTATGCTCACGGGCCGCATCATGAAACTGACGACCCGCTCCCGGCTGGACCTCGGCTTCGCCGTCGCGCTGCTCGCGCTGGTGGTGGTGGGGGTGATGTCGCTGTGGAGCCTCGCCCGCTTCCGCGAGGACCAGCACGAGCTGCAGCGCACGGCGGAGATCCTCCGCACGCGCGAGGCGGCGCTCTTCGCGTTAAGCCAGGCCGAGACGAGCCAGCGCGGCTACCTGCTCACGGGGCAGGACGTCTTCCTGGGGCCGTACCGCCCGGCCACGCGCGCCATCCAGATCCACCTGCGCACCCTGGACTCGCTGGTGCGCGACCCGGTGGCGCGCGGGCGGCTGGCGGTGTTCCGGCAGGCGGTCACGCGCAAGCTGGCCATCATGGACAACACCCTGGCGCTCGCCCGCGCGGGAGACGTGCCGGGGGCGGTGGCGGTGGTGCGGCGGGGGACGGGGCGGGAGCTGATGGAACAGGCGCGGCGCGCGGCCGATGCCCTGGGCGCGGAGGAGGAGAGGGCGCTCGCCGCCGAACAGCGGACCGCGAGGCGCAGCGCCGGCGCCGCCACCTGGACCATCGTGCTGGGGAGCGTGCTGGCGTTCGTGGTGGTGTGGCTGTCGCGCCGCCGCATCCTGGGCGACCTGGCGGCCCGCACCGCGGCCGAGGCGGCGCTCGCACGCAGCGCGCGGGGGCTGCGCTCGCTCTACGAGATCACCTCCAGCGGCGCGCTGGACGAGCGCGAGCGCATCCGCCGGGTGCTGCGGCTGGGGCGCGAGCACTTCGGCATGAACGGCGGGGTGCTCGCCCGCGTGCGCGGCGACCAGTACGAGGTGGTGATGGCCGAACCGCCGGAGCTCGGCATCTCCAGCGGCGACGTCTTTCCCCTGGCGGAGACGTACTGCTCGGTTCCGCTGCGAACGCGGCGCGCGGCGTCGGTGGCGCACGCCAGCGCCTCCCCGGAGTGGGGCGCGCTCCCCTGCTTCAGCCGCTTCGGGATGGAGGCGTACATCGGCGGCCCGCTGTTCGTGGCGGGCGAGGTGTACGGCGCGCTCTGCTTCCTGGACCCGCGCCCGCGCTCCACCTCCTTTTCACCGGAGGACGAGGACCTGCTGCGGGTCTTCGCGCAGTGGATCGGGGGCGAGATCGAGCGGCTGCGGGCGCGCGAGGCGCTGCGCGAGCGCGAGGAGCGCTACCGCGGGCTGGTGGAGACCGCCAGCGACCTCATCTACACCGTGGACCGGCGCGGCGTCTTCACCTACGTGAACCCCGTGCTGGTGCGCACCACCGGCTACTCGGCCGACGAGCTGCTCGGAATGCGCCCCCTGCAGCTGGTGCGCAGGGACCGGCGCGAGGGGGTGCGCGCCTTCTACGCCACGCAGGTGCGCGAAAGGACGCCCGCCACCTACTTCCAGTTCCCCATCATCACCCGCGAGGGGCGCGAGATCTGGATCGGGCAGAACCACACGCTGCTGATGGAGGGCGAGCGCGTGGAGGGGGCGCAGGCGCTGGCGCGCGACATCACCCGGCAGCGAGAGGTGGAGCGGCTCAAGGACGAGTTCCTCTCCATCGTCAGCCACGAGCTGCGCACGCCGCTCACCGCCATTCGCGGGTCGCTGGGGCTGCTGGCCAGCGGCAAGCTGGGGGCGCTGGAGGAGCGCGGGCAGCGGATGCTCTCCATCGCGGCGCAGAACACCGACCGGCTGGTGCGGCTCATCAACGACCTGCTGGACATCGAAAAGATCGAGTCGGGCACCGCCACCATGGAGCGGCGCGCGCTGGACGCGGGGACGCTGGTGCGAGACGCGGCGGAGGTGATGGGGACGATGGCATCCGAGGCGGGGGTGCGGATCGTGGTGGAGGCGGAGCCCGCGCCCGTCTTCGCCGACCCGGACCGGCTGGTGCAGGTGGTCACCAACCTGGTGTCGAACGCCATCAAGTACGCGCCGCGCGACTCGGAGGTGCGGCTCTCCGTGCAGGCGCGCGACGGCCAGGCGGTAGTGCGCGTGGCCGACCAGGGGCGCGGCATTCCGGCGGCCCGGCTGGAGGCGATCTTCGAGCGCTTCGAGCAGGTGGATTCGTCCGACGCGCGCGACAAGGGGGGCACGGGGCTGGGGCTCCCCATCGCGCGCAGCATCGTGGAGCAGCACGGCGGGCGGCTGTGGGCGGAGAGCGAGTGGGGGCGCGGCAGCACCTTCACCTTCACCCTGCCGCTGGCCGGCGTCTCCACGCCCCCGCCGCCGCGTCCGGACCCGCGGCCGCTGGTGCTGGTGTGCGAGGCCGAGCCCCACGGCGAGGCGGGCCGCCTGCTGGAGAGGGAAGGGTACCGCGTCGCCATCGCGTGCTCCGCGGCCGAGGCGCTGCGCGCGGTGGAAGAGCTTCGCCCGGCCGCCATCCTGGTGGTCGCGACCGAGCCGGCGGCGGAGGGCGAGAAGACTCTGGACGCGCTGCGCCGCAGCGAGCGCGCGCGGGAGATCCCCGTGGTGATCATGGGCGCGCTGGGCGGGGGGGAGACGGGCCTGGACATTGCCACGGTCGCCGGGGGGATCGCCCGCCCGGCGAGGGGCGAAGCACCGGTGCACGGCGCCGGCGCACGGGAGCACGTCGGCGTCCTGATCGTGGAGGACGACGAAGGGGTCGCTTCCATCCTGTGCGAGATGCTGGGGCGGCGCGGCATCAGCAGCGTCCACGCGCGCTCCGGCTCCGAGGCGCTGCGCCTGGCCGCGGAGGTGGATTTCGGCCTCCTGATCCTGGACCTGGGGCTGCCGGACGCGGACGGCTTCGAGGTGGTGGAGCACCTGCAGCGCGACCGGCGGCTCAGCGACGTGCCCGTGCTCGTGTACACCGCGCGCGACCTGGGCGCCGCCGACCGCGAGCGGCTGCGCCTGGGCCGCACCGAGTTCCTTACCAAGAGCCGCGCTCCGCTGGAAGAGGTGGAGTCGCGTGCGCTGGCCCTGCTGGGCAAACTCATCACCGGGGGCTCCGCGAGTGCCGAAACGCATCCTGATCGTGGATGACGAGGACGACATCCGTGAGGTGGCGCAGATGACGCTGGAGATGATGGCCGGCTGGGAGGTGCGCGCCGCCCCGTCCGGCGAAAGCGCCCTCTCCATGGCCGCCGCCGATCCGCCGGACGCCATCCTGCTGGACGTGATGATGCCGGGGATGGACGGCCCGGCCACCCTCGCGCGGCTCCTCGCCGACCCGGCCACGGCCGGGGTGCCCGTAGTGTTCCTGACGGCCAAGGCGCAGGCCGCCGAGCAGCGGCGCCTGGCGGAGATGGGGGCGGCCGGCGTGCTGGCCAAGCCCTTCGATCCCGCGCGGCTGGCGGAGCAGGTGTCGCAGGTGCTGGGGTGGCCGTCCTGACCGGTGCCGAGGGCAGCGTGCCCGACCTGCTGATCGGCGGCTTTCCCGAGGCCGTGGTGGCGGCGCTCGTCCGCGCCTTTCCCGCCGCGCGCCTGCGCCGCGTGGACACGGGGCGCGAGGTGCTGGACGAGCTGGAGCGCGGCCGGTGGGCGCTCCTGCTGCTGGACCATTCGCTCGCCGGCCCCCCCGCCATGGAGGTGCTGCGCCACGCCCGCCTGCGCGGCGCCCCCGTCCCTCCCGTGCTGTACGCGCTGGGACGCGAGTCGGGCGGCGGGGTGGCGCACCAGCTGGTGGACGAGCTGGGAGTGCACCGGCTCCTCTACCACCCGCTGGACGCGCGCGAAGTGGCGCGCGAGGTCACGTCGCTGCTGGACATGCCCGCGAGCGAGCCTGCACCGGCGCCCGCCGCCACGCGCGAGCAGCTGGGCACCGCGCTGGCGCAGATCTGGGAGCGCTTCCGCGGCACCACGCTGGCGCGGGTGGATGCGCTGGAGTCAGCCGCCGTCGCCGTGCTGGAGGGGGCGCTGACGCCCGAGGAGCGCAGGGGTGCCGAGCGGGAGGCGCACAAGCTTGCCGGCGGGGTGGGGACGTTCGGCTTCGCGGAGGCGTCGAGGGCGGCGCGCGCGGTGGAGCTGATGATGGAGGGGACGCGCCCCCTGGAGCCCGCCGACGCGCTGCGGCTGAGCGAGCTGGTGCTCACCCTGCGCCGCGAGCTGGAGCGCCCGCCCACCACCCCCGCCGCCCCAGCGCCGGACGCCGCAGGCCGCGCGTCGCTGCTGGTGGTGACGGACGACGCGGAGCTGGGCGAGCGAGTGGCGATGGAGGCCGAGGGGCGGCAGATCGCGGCGTGGCGGCTGGCCGATCCCGCCGGCGTGCGCCGGGCCCGCGCCGAGCGCGCGCCCGACGCGGTGGTGGCGGACCTCTCGCGCACGTGGGCCGGCGAGGCCGGGCTGCGGCTGCTGGACGAGCTCTCCGCCGACGGCGCGGACCGTCCCGTGGTGGTGATCGCGGGGAAGGACGGCTTCGCGGAGCGCATTGAGGCCGCTCGCCGGGGGGCGCGCGCCTTCCTCTCCCGCCCCGTTCCTCCACGAGCCGTGGTCGACGCGGTGGCCGCCGCCCTGCGCCTGACGGACGTGGCGGGGAGCC
>DASVVI010000746.1:0-3399 GCA_036386635.1 Longimicrobium sp. | reverse complement strand
CCGCGATCGAGTGGTGCCGATCTGGGCCTGCTGCCCCCCCAGAGAGCAGTGTATTCTGGACCACCTGGATTCCGACCGGAGTTGATGAACTCCTATCGCGAAGGCCAGACGACGGGCGTAACGAAGCAATCCTGGATCGGCAGTTCTTCCGCGAATTCCAATTTCGCACCATCAAGGCTGCGATGGAGCGTCCGGTACATGCTGACGGATGTCGTATTCCGCTCGGTGTGACGATGACCAAGATCGAGCCGGATAGCATCCCCGTTGATATGGCTGGTCGGCTGTACGCACGAACACAGCGCTTCGCGGCTGTTTTCCAACTCGCCGGACGCGGCGGGGGGCGCCTGCACTTCGATTCGCTTACGTTATCCCTCGAACCGAGAATCTTTGGCAGAGTGGTTCGTCCACGCTCCCCGGCAGGGACTCCCATTGTACCCGACAGTGTCTTTGCGATGGTGATGGCGTCGAGTGCCTTTCCCATCGCTTTCGCTCCGATCTATCTGGGGTACCGCGAGGCAGGGGCCTGTTCAGGGCGCGTGCCGTGCGAGGATGCCGGACACTTTGTGGATGGCGGGTTGTTTGACCTCACGCCGCTCGACTTAGCTTACGGACTGCTGACCCGTGCCTCGACCCCCCGGTTGTCGAGGCCGGGCGTCGGCGACACGATGCCACAGATTGTGTTCATCCGGCCGGCGAATTTGCGAGCACCGCTGGACTCGGTGCGGGCTCGCACAATGCATGAGTTGCAGGCTCGCGCTCAGCGCGGGGCCGGGGACACATGGTGTGATCGTAGCCGGCCGAATGTTGCGCCTACCGGGCGAGCGTGCGTTGGTGGAATGAAAGCAATCGTTGCCCTTGCGCAACGAGAGCTTGGGAGCGGCTCAGATTCAGACCTGCAGATCGTAGCGCGCACGTTCGCCCGCGACACCACTGGGCGTCAGGAGCGATGGTTGCGAACCTCACTCCGCGCTCATCCCGTGGTGGGCGAGCATGTGGGCCACTTCGCGGCCTTCCTGGGGCAGCCGTTCCGGCAACATGATTTCTATGTCGGGATTTATGACGGGCTGACATATGCCGCGCGGGAGCTCGTCTGCGGCGGCGACTCCACATGTTCGATGAGCGCCTTTCAGGCACTGGCGACGGACGCCGCCATCAACCTAGGACCGGTGGCTCCCCGCGTGCTGACCGAACTCTTCCGAATGGAGTACGGGCAAAGCCTCGCGGGGAGCGAGCAAGCGCTACCCGCGGAGGACTCCCTCCGCTACGAGCTAGTTCGCGCCGTCCTCCATGCTGCTGCTGCGAATCGCTCAAACGCCAAGACGCAGGGATGTGATGAGCGGCATATGACTGCGAAGCTGTTCTGCTCCGAAGGGTTCGATCGCCTGTTGCGGCAGTTTGGGCGTGCGGACGCCGTGAAACGCGCGCTCGAAAAGTATGAGGACGATCCGAAATGCGATCCAAACGCGGCGCCAAGCCGGTGGCTAGAGATGACTACTACGGCTTGGCGGGACTGTCCGGTCGACGAGACCCTCGGTGAGCTGGTGCGGAACCCAGACGGCTTCGCATACGAGTTGGGGCAGCGAGTTCTGCACCAGGCGTGGCGAGTGGAGAATGCCCGCAGGGATGGCGCAGCGGAGACCGCGTTGGAAGCAGTCGCGTTTGGCGTTCGAATTCTCGGTTACCGGGAGCGGCCACTCGGGGTGCAGTGGGACCCCTCCACGGTACAGGATTGGCCTAGACATTGGGGGGCGAAGTTCGCTCATGTCCTCCCGTACACATTGGGGATCGGAGATCGTCGAATCGACCTGGGATGGCGGCCGACTTACTACTCGTCGCCAAGAGCGGCATTCGTGCTTCCGATCACCAGCAATCTCTGGTGGAAGCAGGGGGATATCAGCGCCTCCTTCGAGGGCGGAATCTGGGTAAAACCCCCGGTGCCCGGGATCTCGGGTGCCCAATTCACGGGCGGATGGGCGTTGGGCCACCAGGATGGTGCGACCTCGTCGCTTGCGATTTACTTTTTCGCTGATCGTGCTTTCCTTCGCGTGCAGGCAATACAGGGGGCAAGCCAACCACGCTGGTCCGTCGGTGTCGCAGACCTGAATGGGTTCCTATACTGGTCGAATCGACTGAGGGGAAATTGATCACGATCACGCTCGCTGTACGTGGCCAATCGTGTGCTAAGATCGCGCTACGTGAGCTGCCGTCGCGCTCAGCGCCCCTCCGGCTCGTCATCCCAGCCTTCGAGTGAGGTGAGATCGTACCGACTTACCAGAAGCCCCCCTGCCTAGGCATCGGGGGCTTCGCTCCTATTACGGGTCGCCCACTTCCTTGTCTCGAGCCCGCTCAGCCGTACCGCCACTAGACGCTGGGGCGGGTGTCGCGCGGGCGCGGTGCCTCGTAGATTCCGCGCTTTCGTTCCCGCCGACGCCCCCCACACCCCTCCTCATGCCGGCCCAAGCCGATGCCTCGCGCGCACGACCCCTGCGCGCCCTGCTCCTGTACCTGTTGGCGGTGTTCGTGGGGGGCGCGCTGCTGGCCCCGTGGCTGTACCACGGAGTGCAGGCGGTGGCCGGCGAGCAGGGCACGCTGGCAAAGCTGGCGCGCATGCCCTTCGCCCGCTACGTCAACCGCGCGCTGCTGATCACGGCGCTCGTAGGGCTGCCGTTTTTTATCCGCGCGGCGGGAATCCGGCGGTGGGCGGACGTGGGCGTCGCGCCGGGACTGGTGCGGTGGCGGAGGTTCGCGGCGGGGTTCGGGCTGGGGTTCGCGTCGCTCGCCATCGTCTGCGTGGTGGCGCTGGTGGCGGGCGGGCGGCTGCCGCGCGCACGCACGCCGGGCGACCTGGCCGCGCAGTTCCTGGGCGCGCTGGCGACGGCGCTGGTGGTTGCGGTGATCGAGGAGCTGCTCTTCCGCGGCGCCTTCTTTGGCGGGTTGAAGCGGGCCGTCGGGTGGAAGCCGGCGCTCGCGGCGAGCAGCGTGCTGTACGGCATCGTCCACTTCATGGCCCGGCCCGCGAACCCGTCCACGGTGGACTGGCTCTCGGGCCTGCGCGTGCTGCCGACGATGCTGGCCGGGATGACGGAGCTGCGCACGCTCGTGCCCGGGTTCCTGAGCCTGGCGCTCGCGGGCGTCATCCTGGGCCTCGCGTACCAGTGGACGGGGGAGCTCTCCGCCTCCATCGGCATCCACGCGGGGTGGATCTTCTGGCTGAAGTACTACGGCCTGATCACGAAGTCCGCCCCCGGCGCGGACGTGTGGTTCTGGGGCACGCGCAAGCTCACCGACGGATGGCTGGCGTTCGTCGCCATCGTCGTCGTGCTGGCGCTGCTGGGGCTCGCGGCGCGGCGTGGGCGGCTCGGCGCCAGCGGTCAGCGGAGGTAGGGCGCCACGTTGTCG
>DASVVI010000745.1:0-7084 GCA_036386635.1 Longimicrobium sp. | reverse complement strand
AAGCGCGTGCGCTTCAACGGCAAGGAGCGGACGGTGATCGACGGGCCGTTCACCGAGACGAAGGAGCTGGTGGCCGGCTTCTGGGTGTGGCAGGTGAAGGACATGGACGACGCGGTCGAGTGGCTGAAGCGCGCCCCGTTCCAGGGCGAGGAGCTGGAGATCCGCCCGATCTTTGAGGCCGAGGATTTCGGCGAGGCGCTCACGCCGGAGCTTCGCGAGCGCGAGGAGCGGCTGCGGCAGCGGACCGGGGCGCAGCAGGGGTAGGGGCGGAGAGGCGGGGCCCCCTCCCCCGCTCGTTCCTCGCGACCCCTCCCCCAAACTGCGGGGAGGGGTGTTCGCGTGTATTCGTGTGCGCGGTGAGGGGATGGTGCGGGGCGAACGGCACCGGGTCGGGCAATTGGCGCGGCACGAACAGCGCCGGGGGCTGAAGCCCCCGGCTGGAACCACGGGAAGCCCACTGAAGTGGGCTCGTTGATTTTCTGTCATCCTGAGCGACGCGCTGCTCCATTCTCGCCCGTGCTCAGTACTTTGGCGCGGAGCGAAGGATCTACTTGTCAAGACCCGGATGATTGCGTGGGTCGGCGCGGAAGAGCTCAGGCTTCCTCTGGTACCACTCCAGCAGGGCCTCTCGCGGTGTCTTGTGCCCAAGCGCACGCTGGGGGATGTGGCTCACGTACACCCTGCGGTACTCCTCCAGTCCGCTCTGGAGCGCCTCCGCGGACGTGAAGCGGGTACGAGCCAGCTGCTCCGTGATCCGGCCGTTGTAGCGCTCCACCATCCCGTTGGTCTGCGGGTGCCAGGGCGGGATGAGGCGGTGCTCGATCGACTCGGCGCTGCAGACCTGGTCGAAGGCGTGCCGGCCCGTGGGCGTGCGCTCCCGGCCATGCACGAAGCGGTCGGTGAACTCGCTCCCGTTGTCGGTCAGCACCTTCACGATGCGCAGGGGACAATGCTCCACCAGACGCTCCAGGAAGCCCGCCGCGGTGCGCGAGGACTTGTCCTCCAGGACCTCGTGGTACACCCAGCGCGTGGCGCGGTCGATCGCGACGTAGAGGTACTTCCGGCTCTCCTCGTCCTGCATGCGCGGCAGGTACTTCACGTCCACGTGCACGAAGCCCGGCTCGTAGCTCTTGAACCGCTTCGGCGGCTGATCCGGCTCCGGCTTGGGTTCGAGGTCGCACAACCGCGAAACGCCATGCCGGCGGAGCAGGCGGTCCAGCGCGGAGCGGCTCATCGTGGGCTCGATAAACCGGCGGATCACGACCAGCAGGTCATCGACGCCCAGGAGCAGCGTACGTTGCAGATCCACGACGATCTCCTCCAGCTCCGGGGGAAGCGTCGTGTGGAGCTTGTGCGGCCTGTGCGACGCGTCCTCGACCGTCTTCCTGCGCCGCCACTTCGTCACCGTGTTGACGTGCACCCCGAAGCGGGCCGCCAGCGACTCGGTGGTCACCGATGCGGGCGCCTCCTGGATGGCGGCACGCACCTTCGGCGTGGTGGTCGCGTTCTTGTGGAGCCGTACGTTCATGGGTTCCCGGCGGCGGCCGCGTGTGGGGCGTCCCCGCGGGGACGCCCCACACGCGAGGTGAGTCTGAGTGTAAGCCAAGCCTCCGCAGACAAGATACGCCCCAGACGCGGATCATCATAATCACCCGACGCCGGACATCTACTGCGCGAGACGGGAGGACGGGTCCGTAAGGCCGGGGCTCGCGGCTCGTCGGGGAGATCCGCGTGCGGGGGGGGGTCTGGGTGGCGGCTCCCTCAGGATGAGAACTTCGCCGCCGAGTCCCGCCGACATACGTTCCCGCGCATGGCACGCGGATTGCCCCTGTCGCTCCGCGTTCCGACTGTAGTCGCGCCTCCACACCGAGGCGATTCGCGGAGGTTGCAATCCGATGGCGGCGAAGCGTATCCTGCTGATCGAAGACGAGCCCGGCGCACGGGAAGCGCTCTCCAGCCTGCTGGCTGAAGAGGGTTACGAGGTGTGCGCCGCCGCTACGGGCGAGCGCGGGCTGGCCGAGCTGCACTCGTTTCACCCCGACACGGTGGTGTGCGACTTCCGCCTTCCGGACATCGACGGGCTGCAGATCCTGCGCACGGTGCGCGACACGGCGCCGTGGGAGGTGTGCTTCATCGTGGTGACGGCGGGGTGCGGCGGCGAAGAGACCGAGCACCGGCTGGCCGACGAGGCGGACTACTTCTTCCGCAAGCCGATCGACATCCCCCGGCTGTGCAGCGCGCTCGCCAGCGAGGACGATCCCGGGAACAGCTACCTGGCCTTCGGAACCTGAACTCCACCGGACGGTACATGCGTGACCATGACGACCTCCCCTACATCGTGATCGAGCGGCGCGGGGAGGGCGGGGCATTCGTGCTGGGAGTGCTCGTGGGCTTCGGCGCGGCGCTCCTGCTGGCGCCGCGCTCCGGCGCCGACACCCGGCAGTCGATCCTGGGCGTCGCCCTGGGCGTGCGCGAGGCGCTGGGCGACCGGGTGGACGGGGCGCGCGGCGCGGTGCAGGAGCGGGTGACGGCCGTGCGCGGGGCGGTGGATGCGCGGAGGGAGCAGGCGCGCTCCGCCGTGGCAACCGGCCGCGGCGCCGCCCGTGATGCCCGCGCCGACCTCCTGCGCCGGGTGGAGGAGGCTAAGGCGCTGCGGCGCTCCGGCCGCGCGCCGGGAGCCGTGGAGGCGCCGCCGCCCCCCGAGGCGGAGCTGGTGGTGCTGTCGGTCGACACCGAAACGGATGCGGGCGAGCTGGCGCGATAGGCCGACCCCTGGGGCTCCGGGCGGCGCCTCGCCCCTGCCGGAGCGGCGGGGGAGGACGCGCGCCATCACCATCGCGCGGGCGGCACGCATCGCCGTCCGCCGCATGTGGCGGAACGGGTGGGACTTCACCTCCCGCGTGTGGAACAAGGCCGGCGAAGACGACATCTTCTTCCTGGCCGGCGGCATCGCCTTCAACGTCCTCCTGGCGGCCGCGCCCTTTTTCCTCCTCCTCGTCGGCATCCTCACCTACGTGCTGCAGCGGACGGTGGAAGATCCGCGGCAGGCGGCGGTGGACTACGTCCTCTCCATCCTTCCGCCGTCGCAGCAGGTGGTGGGGGTCACGCGCCAGATCGTGGGGCGGGTGCTGGAGGGCGGCCCCTCGTTCGGGGCGATCGGTCTTCTCCTCTTCATCTGGGCATCCACGCGCCTTTTCGGCACGCTGCGCGCGGTGCTCAAGGACATCTTCGACCTCCCGGAAGAGCGGGGGATCGTGGCGGGGAAGATCTTCGACCTGCAGATGGTGCTGGTGGCCGGCACGCTGCTCGTCCTCAACACGGGGATCACGCTGGGGCTGGAGGCGGCGCAGCGCTTCGGGGTGGAGCTGCTGGGGGTGGAGAACCGGCGCGCGACGCAGGTCTTCATCAACACCTGGCCCCGGCTGGCGGCGTTCGGCTTCATCTACCTGATGTTCCTGCTGATCTACCGCTTCCTCCCCCTGCGGCGCACCCCGTGGCGCATTTCGGTGGTGGCCGCCACCTTCGCGTCGCTGTCGTGGGAGCTGCTCAAGGGATCGTTCGCCTGGTACGTGAGCGACGTGGTGGACTACAGCCGAACCTACGGCACCTTGCTGGCGCCGGTCCTTTTGGTTTTCTGGGTGTACTACTCGGCGGTGGTGTTCATCCTGGGCGGTGAAGTGGCGCAGGTGTACGACCTGATCTTGATCCGCAGGAAGCAAAAGGAGCTGCTGGAATGAAGTGCGTGAGTGCGTTGGTGCGTGAGTGCGTTTTGGCGGCGGTGCTGCTCGTGTTAGCCGGCGCTGCCGGGGCGCAGGGGCTGCCGACCGATCCGTCGCTGCTGGCGCACGGGGCGGAGGCGGAGGGGCGCGAGCGGTATAGGGACCCGCCGGTCAACACCGAGGGGCGCTACATCGTCGTGTCGCTGGACGAGCACCGCCTTTACGTGATGGAGGCGGAGCGGGTCGTCTGGTCCACGCTGGTGGGCACGGGGACGGGGACGCGGCTGGAGGGGGCGGGGCAGGAGTGGGAGTTTTCCACGCCGCGCGGGATGTTCCGGGTGCAGCGCAAGGAAAAGGATCCGCGCTGGTACCTCCCGGACTGGCATTTCGTGGAGAACAAGCTCCCCGTGCCGGCCGAGGACGATCCGAAGCGGTGGCAGCGCGGGATGCTGGGCACCTCCGCGCTCTTTCTGGGCGAGGGCATCGCCCTGCACGGCACCAGCCGGCCCGAGCTGCTGGGCCAGAACGTCTCTCACGGCTGCATCCGCATGACCAACGAAGCCGCGCGCGAGCTGTACTACGCGGTGGACGTGGGGACGCCGGTGATCATCTACTGAACGGAAGTGCGTGAGTGCGTCAGTGCGTGAGTGCGTTGATCATCGCGCACGCCCAACGCACTTCCGCACTCACGCACTAACGCACTTTCTTTCCATGACCAAGACCGCTGCCGCCCCCAAGCCCGCCGACCGCATCGTTGTCCAGAACCGCAAGGCGCGGCACGAGTACCACGTCCTGGACACCTGGGAGACGGGGATCGTGCTGCAGGGGACGGAGGTGAAGTCGCTGCGCGATGGGAAGGCGAACATGCAGGACTCGTTCGCGCGCGTGATGAACGGGGAGGTGTGGCTCTTCAACCTCCACGTCTCGCCGTACGAGCAGGGGAACCGGTTCAACCACGATCCCCTGCGTCCGCGCAAGCTCCTGCTGCACCGCAACGAGATCCGCAAGCTGATCGGCTCGGTGCAGGAGAAGGGGCTCACGCTCGTTCCCCTGGACGTGCACTTCAGCGGCGGGCGCGCCAAGGTGAACCTGGCCCTCGTCCGCGGCAAGCAGCTCCACGACAAGCGCGAGTCCATCAAGGAGCGCGACTCCCAGCGCGAGATCCAGCGCGGGCTCAAGGACCGGGCAGAGTGAGGTAGGAGGGGGGGTTGGGGGGGTGACCCGGGCTTGCCCGGTCGAGTGAACTCGCTGCAACAACAGCACAAAGTCCGCCTGCGCGGACTCACGCAGACGGCGGCGCCCGTTCCCCCCTTTGTCATCCTGAGGGAGCCGCCCCGAGGATGACCGCGGTGCGCTCTCGGCTTTCCTGCGGCGACCGAAGGATCTAGCCGGCGAGGCAGGAGACCCGTTGCGTCCCACGGGGCCCTCGCAACGCGCAGTAGATCCTTCACTCCGCGCCAGAGGATTGAGACGGGACGAGTTTGGAGCGGCGCGTCGCTCAGGATGACAAAAAGGGGGAATGCCGCGGCGGGCGAGCCCACTTCAGTGGGCTTCCCGTAGTTCCAGCGGGGGGATTTCACCCCCCCCGCTCCGCACCGCACCGGCGCCCGCTTTCCGCGCTCTCCGGCCGCCGCCGGTTCTCGGCTCCGCGCGCGGTTGTCGGCTTCTCGGCTCCGGCTCTTCGTTCGCTGCAATTCGCACATCGCATTATCCCCCTGGTAGGCCCATGAACATCATCCTCACCGCCCTTCTGCTGAGCCTGACGTACGCGCCGGCGGGGCTCGGCGCGCAACCCGGCCAGGCCTGGACCATCGAGTCCGGACCTCGGTCGTCGCAGGTGAACGAGAGCACGGCGCGCGGATACGCGGCGCTCCCCGCATCCGTGCTGGTGAGCGTGGGGGCGGAGGTGTCGTACGCGCGCGACGGCGTCGTGGTGCAGGTGGGATCGCACCAGGTGGCAGTCGCGAACGGCGCGGCACAGGTGACGGTCGACGGCACCGCACGCCCGCTGGCCCACGCTGTCTACGCCGAGGGCGGCGTCGTCTTCCTGCCGGTCGACTTCTTTCGCGAGCTGCTTCCTGGGCTGACGGGTGGGCGGGTGAGGGTGGACGTCGCGGGCCGCTCCATTCGCGGGAGCGCGGCGCGGCTAGCCGGCACCGTCGCGGAGGCGGAGGCGGAGGAGCAGGTGGCGGTGGAGCCCGCGCCGCGCCCGGACCCCGCGCGTCCGCCGCAGCGGAGGCTGGTGGTGGTGGATGCGGGGCACGGCGGACGTGACCCGGGGGCGAGCGGGCCGGGCGGGACGCGTGAAAAGGATGTCACACTGTCCGTGGCGCGGCGGCTGGCGGCCCTCCTGCGTGAAGACCCGTCGCTGGAGGTGCGGATGACGCGCGACCGCGACACGCTGATCGCCCTGCACGACCGCGCGCGCCTCGCCAACCGCTGGCGCGACGAGGGCCAGCCGGCGCTCTTCATCTCCGTGCACTGCAACGCGAATCCCAGCCGCTCGGAGAAGGGCTACGAGACCTACTTCCTGGCCGAGGCGCGCACGGCTGACGCCCAGCGTGTGGAGGCGTTCGAGAACGCGTCCGTGCGGTACGAGGATGCGCCGGTGGGCGGGCCGCTGGCCTTCATCCTCACCGACCTGCGCCAGAATCAGCACCTGCGCGAGTCGAGCGACTGGGCGCAGCTCATCCAGAACCGGCTCCGCGAGATCCACCCGGGGCCCAACCGCGGCGTGAAGCAGGCGGGGTTCGCGGTGCTGCGCGGCGCGTTTATGCCGGCGGTGCTGGTGGAGATCGGCTTCGTCTCGAACCCGGCCGAGGAGCGCCTCCTGACCGGGTCCGAGATGCAGAGTGAGGTTGCGGCGCAACTCGCGCGCTCTGTGCACGATTTCTTTGCGCGTTCGCAGGGCTCCGCGTCTCGCTGATAGGACCTCACGCAGAGACGCAGGAGAGAACTGCAACTGCATGGCTCACGCAGAGACACCGAGCCACGGAGAGAAACAGCAAAGAGTTTTCTCTGTGGCTAGTAGTTCCCTCTGTGCCCTCTGTGTGAGGCTTTTCTCTGTAGTTCTCTCTCTGCGTCTCTGCGCCTCTGCGTGAGACTGCAGTTACCCCGCCGCCGGACCTATGCGGGAGCAATCGGGTAGATACGAACATGACGACGACCGCCACACCGATCCTCGCCCTCGACGTGCCGGACGCCGCCGCCGCCTTTGCGCTGCTGGAGCGCGTGGGGCCGGATGCGGACTTCGTAAAGGTGGGCCTGCAGCTCTTCACCGCCGAGGGGCCGTCCGTGGTCCGGGCGCTGCACGAGCGCGGGTGCCGCGTCTTCCTGGACCTCAAGCTCCACGACATCCCCAACAC
>DASVVI010000744.1:0-10588 GCA_036386635.1 Longimicrobium sp. | reverse complement strand
CCGGCTCCGGCGGCACCAGCGGCAGCACCAGTGTGAACGTGCTGCCGCTGCCCGGCTCGCTCGCCACGTCGATGCGGCCGCCGAGGAGCTCGGCGTACTGGCCGGAGAGGTAGAGCCCCAGCCCCGTGCCGCCGTGCGGGCGCGAGAAGCCGCTCTGGAGCTGCTCGAAGGGGCGGAAGAGCCGCTCGCGCTCGTCGGGGCTGATCCCGGGGCCGGTATCGGAGACGGCGAGGGCGATGCCGTCGGGGCGCGATTCCACGGAGATGCGGACGCCGCCCGTCTCGGTGAACTTCACCGCGTTGCCGGCCAGGTTGATCAGGATCTGCCGCACCTTGTCCGGATCGGTGGGGATGCTCGCGGGCGGGTCGCAGGTCAGGACCTCCAGCTCCAGCCCCTTGCGCGTAGCTAGCGGCTCGATGACCGAGGCCACCTCCGATGCCAGCCCGCACACGTCCGTCTCCTCGATGCGCGCCTCGGCGCGGCCGGCCTCCAGGCGAGCAAAGGAGAGGACCTCTTCGATGAGGCCGCGCAGGTGGCGAGAGGCGGTGTCGATGCGGCCGAGCGCCTCGCGCTGCTGCGGGGTGAGGGGGCCGTGGATCTCCAGCTCCAGCAGCTCCAGGTGCCCCAGCACGGCGTTGAGCGGGGTGCGCAGCTCGTGGCTCATGGTGGCGATGAAGTCGCTCTTGGCGCGGCTGGCCTCCTGCGCAGCCTCCAGGAGCTGCGCGTTCTCCACCGCGACGGCGGCGTGGCGGGCGAGGCGCTCCAGCAGGCGAAGGTCGCTCAGCGAAAAGGGCTGACGGCCGTCGCGGCCGCGCACCGCACTGAGCGCACCCAGCGGACCCGAGCGCCCCACCAGCGGCGCGCAGATTACCGAGCCGGTGGCGCTCAGGTCGGCGTGGGAGTGCAGGACGCGCTCGTCGTCGTGCACGTCCAGCACCAGCGCGGGCTCGCCGGTCGTCACCACCCAACCGGTGAGCGAGCCCTGCACGGGGAGCTCCGTGCCGGCCGAGCCCGCCATCAGCCCCAGCGCCGAGTCGTCCATCTTGAGCGACTCGCCGCCGGGCTGCAGCAGCACGATCCCGCAGCCGTCGGGGTCCACCAGGCGGGCGGCGGCATCGGTCACGCGGCGCAGCACCTCGGCCGGGTCCAGCGTGGATGCCAGGGAGCGCGCGATCTCCCCCAGCAGCTCCAGCTCCTCGGCGCGGCGGCTGAGGGCGTTCGCCATGCGGTCGAAGTCGCGCCCCAGCGCGGCGATCTCGGTGGGGGCGGCCTCGGAAAGCGGGCCCACGCGCGCCTCCAGATCCCCCGACCCCAGCGCCGCCGATGCCCCGCGGATGCGCAGGAGGGGGCGCGCCATGTACCTCGCCAGCGCGTTGCTCAGCGCCAGCGAGGCCAACGTGACTCCGATGAGCAGCGACAGCAGGCGCACGTACGAATCGGCCACGTACGCCTGGATGTCGGCGAACGGCTCCTCCGTCCAAACGCGCCAGTCCAGCCCGGGCACCTGCGCCACGCCGGCCAGCATCCGCGCCGTGAGCCGGGAGGCGGGCACCCGCCCAACGCCGCGGCGGTACGTGGTGGTGCCGCGCTCCCCCACCGCCGTGATCGCCGCGAACGAGGTGGAGTCGCCCATGGAGCGCGGCGCCTCGCCGGCGGCGTAGGGGGCGTGCGTGTCGTAGAGCACCAGCCCGCGCCGGTCGGCCACGCGCAGCCGGTCGCCCATGGGAGGCGTGGGCGTCGGGGTGGGCATGGTGCGAAGCTGAAGCGCGCCGCCCACGAAGCCCGCCAGCGTGTCACCCAGCATTACCGGGTGCACGATGACCACCACCGGCGCGCGCGTGCGGCGCCCCAGCAGCACTTCGGACACGACGGTGGCGCGGGTGGCGCGCAGGCGGCGGAAGTAGTCGCGGTCGCTGTAGTCGGTGCCCACCCCCGCCATTCCGCCCGCGAACGCCGTCATCCGCCCCCGCGAGTCGGCCGCGAAGACCCCCGCGAAGGAGGGGAACTGCGCGTGCACCTCCTCCATCTGGCGGGTTGCATCGTCCGCACTCAAGCCGCCCTGCCGCTCGGCCAGACCGGCCGCGGTGCGCACCACGCCGGTGTGCAGCCGCACGTACTCGCCCAGGTGGGCGGCGTGCGCTTCGGAGGTAAGGAGAAGGCGCTCGCGGGTGCGCTCCAGCGAGCGCTCCCACTCGCGCCGGCCGCTCCACACGCCGAAGCTGAGGGTGGGGACGATCCCGGCCAGCGCCACCACCACCGCCAGCGCCGAGCGCAGCGACGGTGCCCCGCGCACCCGCAGCCCGCGGCGCACGGCGGGGATCAGCAGGAGCGTTTCGGCGGCCAGGGCGTTGATCAGCCCGTTGAGCGGCTGCTTGAGGAGGATGACCGCCGCCGTGGCGCCGCCCACCCCCATGATCCCCCCGTAGGTGACGAAGAGGAGGGGGAGCCCCAGCAGCGCCCAGAAGACGAAGTCCGCCACCAGCGGGCGGCGCCGGTAGCGCGTGACGAGCAGCCCCACCACCAGCGCTTCCAGGGTGAGGATGGCCCAGGCGTACGGGTGCCCCCAGAGAAAGAAGGTGCGCGACGCCGCCACGAACCCCGCCAGCGTCCCCGGCCCGGGGCCCAGCGTGACGGTGGCGACCAGCGCGGCCGTCCCCCCCAGCAGCAGCTCGGTGCCGGGCGAGAGGGAGACGGGGTTCATGTTGATGGCGTACCCGGCCGCGCCCAGCAGGAGCGCGGCAACCCAGCGTTGCCGCGCCCGGAATTCCGATGCGCCGCGGATCGCGTCCAAAGGCTACCCCGCCCTGCGGGTCTTCCGGCGCAGGAAGTCCCGCATGATGTACTGCCCCAGTGTCATCGTGTTGGTGAAGTACGCCTTGCCGCGCGCGATCTCGCTCACCTTGTTGACGAAGGCCACCAGGTACGGGTCGCGCGCCAGCATGAAGGTGTTGATGAGGATCCCGCTCTTGCGGCACGCCCCCACCTCGTGGAACGTCTCGCGCAGCACCCGCGCGTCCAGCCCCATCGAGTTCTTGTAGACGCGCCCGCCCGGCAGGGTGATGGCCGACGGCTTTCCGTCCGTGATCATCACGATCTGCCGCATGTCCTTGTTCTGGGCCAGCAGCAGCCGGCGCGCCAGCTTGAGCCCCGCCGCGGTGTTGGTGTGGTACGGCCCCACCTGTGCGCGCGCCAGCTCGCCCATGGGGATCTCCTCGGCCTCGTCGCCAAAGGTGACCACCCGCAGCGTGTCGCCGGGAAACTGGGTGCGGATCAGGTGCGTGAGGGCGAGCGCCACCTTTTTGGCCGGGGTGAAGCGGTCCTCCCCGTACAGGATCATGCTGTGGCTGGTGTCCAGCATCAGCACCGTGGCGCAGCTCGACCGGTACTCCGCCTGGTTGACGTACAGGTCGCCGTAGTCCAGGTCGATGGTGCCGTCGTCGCCCAGCCCCTTCCTTCCCAGCGCGCTCTTGAGGGTGGCGGGGATGTCCAGGTTGAGGGTGTCGCCGAACTCGTAGGGGCGGCTCGCGGCTTCGGCCTCCACGCCGGTGGCCAGGTGCGGGGTGTCGTGGGAGCCGAACGAGCTCTTCCCCATCGCCCCCAGCAGCCCCTTGAGGGTGCGGTAGCCCAGGAAGTCGATCCCCTTCCCCGTCAGCGAGAACTCCACCTGGCGGGCGGCCTCGCGCGCGTCGTCGGTCTTGCCGGCGCCCTCCATCTCCGTGTAGCCGCCCGGCATCTTCGGCTGCTCGCCGACGTTGAGGTACCCCTCTTCCACGAGGCGCTCGATGAGTCGGTCCAGCAGCTCGGCGATCTGCTGGCGGACCTCCTCGTTGGGCTCGCCGCGGCCGCTCAGCTCGTCCACCATCTCCGGCGTGAGCTGGCCGCTCTCCATCAGCGCGCGGAGGAGCGCCTCCTTGAGCGAGTCCATGGAGCGGTCGCCCTCGTCGCCACCGAACTCGCCCCAGTACGGATGCTCGTACGCTCCCCCTGCGAACCCGCTCTGCAGGAGGAAGTCCGAGAGCCGGTCCAGGAGCGCCTGCAGGTTCAGCGCGTCCGCCTGGTGGCCCGTGAACTTGGAGTAGTTGGTGAAGCGCATGCTCCGGGACTCCGGGATGGTGAGGCCGAACGGGGCGAGGACAGCAGTTTGCGGGCCAGGGATGGAAAGGTGCGTGAGTGCGTTAGTGCGTGAGTGCGTTGGGTTCCGGCGCGTACGCCGGGGCCGCCCGGCGTCCGCATCGCCGGGGGCTGAAGCCCCCGGCTGGAACCACGCGAAGGCGGCTGAAGCCGGCTCGTGCGACGCGGGCACTGGACCCCCGAGTCCGCGAAGGCGGACGTTGCGTAGTTCCAGCGGCGAATTCATTCGCTCCTGGACCGGCGTTCCCGGAAACGGGCCTCCGTGTGTGGCACGGCACGGGCAGCCACGTGGGGCTGCCCCTACGGGATCTGTGCGCCGGGCAACGCGCCCAGATCTCGCCCGGGAGTCCGCGCAGGCGGACTTTGTGCTGTTGTAGCCGCGATTTTAATCGCCCGGGCCCCCACCCGGGCCCCCACCCGGACCCGGACCCGCGCCCGCGCCCGGACCCCCGTCCGGACCCCCGCCCGGGCCCCCACCCGGACCCGCGCCCCCGCCTGGGCCATGCCCAGGCCCAACCTCCCCCCGCGCCTGAAGAACCCCGTCGATGGTGGTGAGGAAGAGGTCGACGTCGAGGGGTTTGGTGAGGTAGGCGTGGACGCCGGCCTCCATCAGGCGGCTGACGGCGCCGCGGGTGGCGTCGGCGCTGATGACGACGACGGGGGTGGCGGCGGTGCGCGGATCCAGGCGCAGGCGGCGCAGAACCTCCTCGCCCGGGATGTCCGGCAGATGCAGGTCCAGGAGAATCAGGTCGGGCGCGTGCTCCGCGGCCAGCTCCAGCCCCAGCCGGCCCTTGAGCGCGGGGACCAGGGTGATCTCCGGGCGGTCGTCCAGGATCGTCTCGATCAGGCTCAGGTTGGCGACGTTGTCCTCCACGTACAGCACCGTCGCGGGGCGGGCGCCGTGCTCCTCGGCCGGCGGACGCTCCGTGCGCGCGTTTCGCAGCAGGCCCACGGGGTCCTCGGCCAGCGCCAGCTCCACGGTGAAGATGGAGCCGCGGCCCGGCGTGCTCTCCACCGTCAGCTCGCCCCCCATCGCCTCCACCAGCCGCTTGGAGAGCGCCAGCCCCAGCCCGGTCCCCTCCACCTCCGTCTGCTCGGCGCCCAGGCGGGCGAAGGGGACGAAGAGCTGGTCGAGGCGGTCCGCGCGAATCCCCACGCCGGTGTCGTGCACGCGGATGCGGAAGCGCTCGCCCTCCGCGCCGCAGGTGATGCGCACGCGGCCGCCGGGGCGGTTGTACTTGATGGCGTTCGAAAGGAGGTTCAGCAGCACCTGCGTGAGCCGCTGCCGGTCCGCGGTCACGTAGTGCGAGGGATCGCCGCCGACTTCCTCCGCCAGCGCGCACCCGGTCTGCGCGGCGAGCGGGCGCACCAGGCCGAGCGCTTCCTCCACCGCCTCGCTCACGTGCACGGCCTCCAGCGAGAGCTGCTGGCGGTTGGCCTCGATGCGCGAAAGGTCCAGCACCTCGTTGATCAGGTTGAGGAGGTGCCGCCCTGCGCGCAGGATGTGCTCCACGCCCTTGCGCTGGTCGGGCGGAAGGTTGCGGCGCTCCAGCAGCTGCGCGAAGCCCAGGATGGAGTTCATGGGCGTGCGCAGCTCGTGGCTCATGCGGCTCAGGAACTCGCTCTTGGCGTGGTTCGCCGCCTCCGCCGCCTCGCGGGCGCGCTCCGCGTCGTCACGCGCGCGCTGCAGCGCGATCTCCGCCTCCTTGCGGTCGGTGATGTCGCGGAACCACCAGATTCGGCCGTAGTAGCGCTCCTCCGTGTCCTTGACCGGCGCGCTGTAGCGGTCAAAGACGCGGCCGTCGCGCAGCCGCACCTCTTCCTCGCTGCGCTCGTCGCGGCGCTCGTACAGCTCGGCCACGCGGGCGATGAAGGCGTCCGGGTCCTCCAGCTTCTGCAGCACCGCCCCGATCGCGGATTCGTCCGAGCGCTCCGCGATCACCTCCTCCGGAATCTCCCACATCTCGGCGAAGCGCCGGTTGTAGGAGAGAATCTTCCCCTCGCCCGAGATCACCAGGATGCCGTCGATGGAGGCCTCGCCCTGCGCCTCCAGCAGCGTCTTCTGGAAGCGCAGCTCCGCCTCCGCCGCCTTGCGCTGCGTGGCGTCGCGCAGGTTGATGATCACGCCGTCCGCGGCGCTGTCCGGGCGCAGCGTGCGCACCGAGACCTCCACGGAGCGCCACGAGCGGTCCTTGTGCAGGTAGCGGAAGTCGAGCGTGTACGTAACTCCCGGGTTGCGGAAGGCCCCGCCCAGCGCCTCCTTGCAGCTCTCGTGGTCCTCCGGGTGGATGCGCTCGAACGCCGTGGAGCCGAGGATCTCGTCCGGCCTGTAGCCCAGCACCCGCTCGATGGAGGGCGAGTGGTAGAGGCTCACCCCCTTCGCGTCCATGATGGAGGCGACGTCGGACGAGTTCTCGATGAGGCTGCGGAAGTGCTGCTCGCTGCGCTGGAGGGCCCGCTCGGTCGTCTTCTGGTCGGTGATGTCGCGCACCACCGTCACGATCTGCTCGGCGCCGAAGGGAAGGATGCGCGCCTCGAAATCGCGAAGCTCGTCCGCTTCCTGCACCGAGTACTCGGTGCACACGAGGGCCCCGGTGCGCTTCACCTCCTCTAGCCCCTCCGCTACGCGCGCCGCGGCATCGGCCGGGAGCAGGTCGTGCAGCCGGCGGCCCGTCAGCTCCCCCGCCCTGCCCTCGCCGGCGTGGTGCTCCAGCACCGTCCCTTCGCGGTCCAGGCGGAAGTAGAGGTCGGGAAGCGCTTCGAAGATCGCCTCCAGCTCGTGCGTCTTGTGGCGCAACTCCACTTCGGCGCGGTCGCGCTCGGCGACCTCCTCCTCCAGCGCGAAGTTGGTCTCGGCGAGCTCGGCGGTGCGCGCTTCCACGCGCTGCTCCAGGTCGTCGTAGGCCGCCTGAAGGGCCCTCTCGGCCAGCTTGCGCTCGGTGATGTTGCGCAGGAAGCCCACGAAGATGTGCCGGTCTCCCTGCCGGTACTCGCCCAGCGCCAGCTCGATGGGGATCTCGGTACCGTCGCGGTGCAGCGCCAGCGCCTCGGTGAGCGCCCAGTCGAGCTTGCGCTCCCGCGTGCGCGTGTAGCGCTCCAATCCGCCATCGTGCACCTTGCGCAAATGCGGGGGCTGGATCACGGCGAGCGGCTTCCCCAGCAGCTCCTCTGGCTTGTAGCCGAAGGTGCGCTCCGCCGCCGGGTTGATGGCCAGGATGGTGCTCGTCTCGTCGATCAGGACGATGGTGTCGGCGGCCGTGTCGAAGATGGTGCGGTAGCGCTCCTCCGACGCCGCCAGCGCGGCCTCTGCCTCCCTGCGCTCCGCGGCCAGGCGCAGGTTGTCCAGCGCGTTTGCGGCCAGCGACGCCACCGCCTCCAGCGCCTCCACGTCCTCCTCGTCGTACAGCCCCGGCGTGTAGCTGTGCGCGCTCAGGATGCCCAGCGCCTGGCCGCCCAGCAGGATGGGGGTGCGAATGACCGATTCGCTGCGCCGCCCCGTTCCGGTGACCGCCGCGCCCTGCCCCGCCGGGTCGTCCGCGCTGTGGGTGAGGAGCGACTTCCGCTCGCGCACCACGCGCTCCCCCGGCGTCCCCGCCGCGGGCACGCTGCTCGGTTCGCTGAACACGTCCGCGTCGTAGCCGCCCACCCCCACGAACTCGTGCTTCTCCGCGTCGTACGCCATCAGGAAGAAGGCGTCGTAGGGAAGGATGGCGCGGCATGCGTCCTCCAGCACGTCGCGCAGCGCCGCGCGCGACGGGGCGCCGATCACCGCCGCCGCGGTGGCCGCCACGGCGCGCATGCGGTCCGCCATCCGCTTCGCCTGCTTCTCCGCCCGGCGCAGCGCCTCGTCCGCGGCCTTCTGCCGGGCGAGCTCCTCGGTCATCCCCACCAGGTGCCTGCGCAGCTCCAGCTGCACCATCACCTGCCGTGAAAGCGTGCCCAGCGCCGCCCGCTGCTCGTCGCTGATCTGGCGCGGCCGCTGGTCGAGCACGCACAGCGTCCCCAGCTCGTGCCCGTCCGGCGTGATGAGTGGCGCCCCCGCGTAGAAGCGGATGCGCGGCTCGCCGGTGACGAACGGGTTGTCCGCGAAGCGAGCGTCGAGCGTCGCGTCGGGCACCACCGTCACCTCTTCGTGGAGGATGGAGTGCGCGCAGAACGCCACCTCGCGCGTGGTCTCCGGCACGTCGAGCCCCACGCGCGCCTTGAACCACTGCCGGTCCTCGTCGATCAGCGTGAGCAGCGCCATCGGCGTGCCGCACAGCTGCGACGCCAGCAGCGTGACGTCGTCGTACGCCTGCTCGGGCGAGGTATCGAGGATCTGGTACTCGTGCAGCGCCGCGAGCCGCTCGGCCTCATTTTCTGGGAGGGGAGCCTTCATCCTTCAGAGTCCTGTGATGCGCGGGATCGGCGGGGTGGGATGCCGGCCTGCAATTTAACGCGCCCGGGCGGCTGGGGCGAGTGAACTCGCGGCAACGACTGCACAAAGTCCCCCTGCGGGGACTCGCGGGCCAGATCCGCCCTCGTGGCCGGATATCCGTGCAACGCCACCGTCGGCCCGCGTTTCGTCGCGCCCACACCATCCCCACGCCCCCCACACCGATCCCGTAGGGGCAGCCCCGCGTGGCTGCCCGTGCCCGGCGATACACCGAGGTCCGGCCCCAGGAGCGCCGGTCCAAATCACGCGCCACGGAACCGGAGGGAGGTGCACGTGTACGGATATCGAAGTATAATCATACGTACACAAACCCGGAGTTACGTCATGGCCGCTCCGTCCAAGTCCGCGCTTCCGGGTGCCCGCCGCAGCGCCGCCCACGAAGGCAAGGTCCGCAAGGAGTTCTGGCTCGACCCCCAGCTCCTCAGCGAGGCGCAGGCCGCGCTCGGTGCCGCCACCGAGCGCGAAACCGTGGAGCTCGCGCTCGATCTCGTGGCCTTTCGGGGTGAGCTCCTGGCGGGCGCGAAAGCACTGCGCGGGCTACCGCTGTCCCGGCTCGACTGACCCTCGTCGCAACGATGGCGGCCTTGCGGAAGTACGTGCTCGACACGAACTGCTTCGTGGACGCGGCCCGGTCCGAGCCAGCGGCGGAGGCCTACAAGGCGTTCGTGGGCCGTGTGGCACCGGGGCTCTGGCTCAGCGCCGTCGTCGCCGCCGAACTGCGCGCGGGTGCCCGGACAGCCCGCGCGCGCCGTGTGCTGGAGCGCCAGGTGCTCGGCCCCTACCTGCGGCGAGGTCGCGTGCTCACCCCGTCTGCGGCGAGCTGGGAAGCGCTCGGCACCGTACTGGCCACCCTCGCGACCCGCGAAGGCCTGGACCTGAAGCAGGTGCCGCGCAGCTTCGTCTTCGACGTGCTCATCGCGCACAGCTGCCGCGAAGCCGGCGCGGTCCTGGTCTCCGCGAATGTCCGCGACATGGAGCGCATCCGGCGCGTGTTCGCCTTCGACCACGTGGCCCCCTACCCGGATGCGCCCTCCCTCTGATGGTGTGAGCTAGACCGCTTCAGCGGTCTTCGCGTGGTTCCAGCCGGGGGATTCATCCCCCGGCGACGCGGCCCCGGTGCCCGCAGCCCCCCACAACCTGCGAAGGCAGGTTTCCCGCGGTTGTTGCAGCGGTTTCAACCGCCGGTGCCGCCAGGGGGCTCCCAAAACAAACCGGAGGCACGGAGAACCCTCTCTCCGTGCCTCCGTCTTCACCCTTCATCCATCACCATCCATCCCGGCGCCCCGTACCAGCGGCGCCCCGCGACGATCAGTCCGCCGGGTCCAGGATGTTCTCGATGCGGTGCACGGCGCCCTGCATGTGCAGCAGCGTGCCGCGGTCCGTGGTGCGCGGGATGGCGCGCTGGATCTCCGAGCGCAGCGTCACCAGCACGCCCCGCAGCTGCGACTTCGCGTCGTCCGAGAGCGGCGCCGGGCGCGGGCCGAAGAAGATCACCGTCTGTTGGCCGGGCTGCTCCTGCGGGTTGAGCTTCCGGTCGATCAGCGACAGGAAGTCCATCTGCAGCTCGCGCCGGTACGGGTCCATCACCGGGCGCGCGGAGTAGATCTCCGCCCAGATGCCGCGGCGCACGTCGTCCAGCATCGACGAAAGCGGGTAGACGTACTGCCGCTCGCGGCCCAGAGCCTCCTGCTCCAGCAGACGGTTCATGCGCCCGTCGTCCATCAGGCTGTTGAGCACGCGCGTCTGCGCCCCGTTCACGCGCGCGATCATCCCGCCCGCCTCGATGCGGCTGGCGATGTCCGGACGGATGAGGTACTGCGGCGTGCGGAAGACGTTCTCGTTGAGGAAGCGCACCGCCGCCTGCTGGCGCGCGGCCGGCATGGGCGCGTACACGGCGCCCGGCTGGCTGCCGCTCTTGTACTGCACGGTGCCGCCGCCCACCATGGTGGCCACGTGCCCCGCCTCGGTGGACCACTGCTGCACCGTGCGGTCGTACAGCTCGCGCAGGTCGGTGTTGTCCTC
>DASVVI010000743.1:0-2315 GCA_036386635.1 Longimicrobium sp. | reverse complement strand
GCCCGGCGCCATCATGTGGATCTCCTCCAGCGTCGGCGACCAGGTGACGCGGTCGGTCGCCACGTCCCACTCCCACGCGCCCATCCGCCCCGCCTCCAGCGCGAAGCGGAGCCGCTCCTCCTGGTCGCGGATCTCGCTCTCTGCCAGGCGGCGCTCGGTGACGTCGCGCGCGTTGACCACCACGCCCTGCTCGGCCGATTCGGGGTCCAGCGTGCGGCCGAACGCCTCCGTGTAGACCCACGAGCCGTTCGCGTGGAGGTAGCGGTACTCCACGTGCCCAATGGAGCCCGGGTTCGACAGGATGCGCGCGAACTCGGCCTTGACCGCGGCCACGTCGTCGGGGTGCATCAGCTCCCACGGCGTGTGCCCCAGCGTCTCGTTGCGCGAGCGCCCGTAGATGCGCTCCATCGACGGGCTCTGGTACACGAAGCGCCCGCTGGCGTCCACGATCACGGTGAGGTCGTGCGCGTTCTCGATCAGCGCCCGGAAGTGCTCCTCGCTGCGCTGGAGGACTTCCTGGACTCGCCGCCGCTCGGTGACGTCGCGGGCGTTGACCACCACGCCTTCCTCGGCGGAGTGCGAGGCGAGCGTCATGGCCTGCGCCTCGAAGTCGCGCCAGCGGCCGTCCTTGTGGCGCACGCGGTACTCGGCCGTGATCGGCACGCCGGGGCTGGAGAGCATCTCCCCGAACTTCTCCACCGTGGCCGGGATGTCGTCCGGGTGCAGGTAGTCCATCGCGCTGGAGCCCTGGATCTCCTCCGGCGTATACCCCAGGAGCCGCTCCACTGAGGGGCCGGTGTAGACGATGCGCGTGTCCGCCGCCACCACCTGCACCATGTCCGACGCGTTCTCGATCATGCGGCGGAAGTGCTCCTCGCGCTCCTGCAGCGCCCGCTCCGCCTCGTGCCGCTCGGTGACGTCGCGGCTGTTGAAGATGGCGGCGCCCTCGCGCGAGCCGGGGGGCAGCGCGCGGCCAAAGGTCTCCAGCCGGCGCCAGCTCCCGTCCTTGTGGCGGAAGCGGTACTCGGCGCTGGCCAGCGTTCCCGGCGCGCCCACGATGGCGCCCATTGCCTCCTGCACCGTGGCCACGTCGTCCGGGTGCACCAGGGAGAAGGCGCTGATCCCCTCCAGCTCGGCGGGCGTGTACCCCAGCACCCGTTTGGTGGAGGGGCTCTGGTACACCATCTTCCCCTCGCCGTCGAGGATGGTGATGATGTCGTGCGCGTGCTCGATCAGGGTGCGGAAGCGCTCCTCGCGCTCCTGCAGCGCCTCCTCCGCCCGCTTGCGCTCCGTGATGTCCACGCTGTAGCCGATGATCCTCATCAGCTCGCCCTGCGCGTTCAGCACGGGGAGGGCGCGGCGCAGCATGTGGCGCTTGGTGCCGTCGGGGCGGCGGATCTCCTCCTCGAACTGGATGGAGGCGCGATCGGTGGCGGCCTGCACCAGCGCGTCGTGCCGCTTCCGCGCGATCTCCGGCGGCAGGCCGATGCGCTCGGCGTACTCCATGACGGTGCGCCCCACGACCCACGCCCGCACCTCGGGATCCAGCACCGTGCTCGGGCTGGAGTACTCGAAGCGGTAGTCGGTGTCGAACACCGCCACGCCGCTCTCCAGGCTGCCGATCACCTCCTCGAAGTACGCCTTCTGGCGCGTGATCTCCGCTTCGGCCGCCTTCCGCTCGGTGATGTCGCGCACCACGGTGATGCGCGAGCCGTCCGCCAGGGGCACCAGGCGCGCCTCGAAGTCGTGCATCGCGCCGTCCATCTCCAGCGCGTACTCCACGCACGCCAGCTCCCCCGTGCGCCCCACCTCCTCCAGCGCCCCGGCGAAGCGCGACGCGGGCTCCGCGGGGAGCACGTCCTGCATCCGCCGCCCGCGGAAGTCGGGGAGCGGCGAGTAGATCCCCGCCGCCCGCCCCGCGCGGTGGTCGGTGATGACGCCGTTCGGGTCGATGCGGAAGTACAGGTCGGGGAGCGCCTGGAAGACGCCCTCCAGCTCGCGGGTGCGCTCTAGCAGCTCCTCGCGGGCGGACTCGTGCTCGGCGACCTCCTCCTCCAGCGCGATGTTGGTCTGCGCCAGCTCGGCGGTGCGGGCGGCCACGCGCTGCTCCAGCTCCTCGTTGGCGCGGCGCAGGGCGTCGGCGGCGGCGCGCCACTCGTTCATCCCGCGCGCCGTCACCAGCAGCCGGTCGCCGTCCGCGCCGCTCACGCGGCGCGCCTGCACCTCAGCCCACACCTCGCCGCCCTCCTTGTGGCGGCCGAGCCAGACGAAGCGCTGCGGCTCCCCCGCGCGCGCCAGCCCGAAGATGCGGTGCA
>DASVVI010000742.1:0-4260 GCA_036386635.1 Longimicrobium sp. | reverse complement strand
CCTGCAAACCATAGTTTGAGTTGAGCCGCACCACCAGGTTTCGCTGGCGGGGCGTTTCGCGGCGTAGCGCAGGGCTCGCCAGAGTCCGGTTTTGCAGCATCGGCGAGCACGTCCGCGCCCCCTCGGCACCCGTCTAGCGCGTGCGAGCGCCGGATCGGCGGCTTGGGCCGATGCTCCGCAGCGGCGCCGCTGCAGCGGCGCCGCTCTGCGTCCCCGTTTGGCTGGCCCGAGCGCTACGTGGCCAGCGGCGTCGTTCGGAGCCGCGCGATTCGATCCAGCGCTCGTCTCAGCAGCTCGGTGACCGGATCGCTCTGCATCAGCTTCAGGGACAGCTTGCGGGCGTGCCGCACCAGCTTGCCCGGCGTGCGGATCACCAGCGCACGCAGCGTCTTGACCTGCCGCAGTTCCGCCGTCCTGTCCAGCGCCACGGTCCGCACGAAGTGCTGCATCTCGTAGGCGAGCGCGGCCAGGCCCCAGAGCAGGTGGTTCCCCCCGAGGTCGTCGACCGCCGTGCGGCCCGCCCCGAGCTGTCCCATCTCCTCGATCCGGTGCTCCACCTGCGCCCCCTGGTTGTACATCCGCCAGGCGGTGATGGGGTCGATCGAGGCGATGTTCGTCAGCACCGTCGCCTGGTCCTTGATCACCACCCGGCCGAGCGCCAGCTCTCCCTTCGGCGCCGCTTCCATCTGCCGCACGCAGAGCATCCGCACGCCCCAGCGCTCTCCTTCGGAGACCTCCAGCCGCGGGTCTTCCACCGAGGGGGAGAAGGGTCCCTTGTAGCCCTGCAGCGTGTTGGACTCCTGCATCTTCATCACGAAGCTCACCCCGAGCGACTTCAGCTTCTCGATCACCGCCACCTTGAAGTAGCCCTTGTCCAGCCGCACCAGGATCTGCTTCACTCCCTGCTCCCTCAGCCACCCGACCAGGTCCTCCGCCCACTCCTCCAGCCCCGCCGCGCAGTTGGCCTTGCCCGGCCGCCAGCGCACGCCCAGGCAGTCGCCCGTGTCCAGGAAGGCCAGGTGCGGGTGGTGCGAGGGCCGGCCCCGCTTGCGCGGATTGTAGCCCACCTCCGCCCCCGCCTGCTTCACCCCGTAGCGCACCACCACGGTCGAGTCGAACAACAGCATCACCGATCTCGGCACCCCGCCCGCGGCGTCCCAGCGCGCCCTCACCACGCGGCGCAGCACCTTGTCCACCTCCTTCGCCGCACGCTCGCCGCCCTTGCGAGCGAAGCGGCCAAAGGTCGTCGGGTCCACGACCTTCTCCCAGCCGAAGAGCGCCCGGACGCCCCGCGTCTCCAGGAGCGGGAGGTGGTCCATGTGCGTGCCGCCATACTGCAGCATCGCCAGCCACTGCTCGATGTGCAGCGCCGGCCGGTAGCGTCCCCTCACCCAACCGAGCACCTCGTTCAGGTGCGCTCCCAACCCCAGCCGGTCCCACAAGGCTCGGAACGGGGCCAGCCCCGCACCATCCGTCAACTGCTCTTCCGTCGTCTCCAGCGCCAGGCCTGCCGCGGAACCTTGTACGTACGGCCGGGTCGGGATACCTTGCATCAGAGCACCGGTTTGGTGTAGCGGGTGTGAGAGGCTTCTTGGCGGAAGTGCTCACAATCTACTACTTCAAGCCGGTGCTCGCTCTTTTTTCCACGCAGGATCTGGGTTCATCCCCCGGTTGGGGCGCCGCGAAGGGTTACGCAGGTCACCTCGGGCCTCCAGCCTCGCCGGCTAGATCCTTCGGTCGCCGCGGGAGATCCGCATGCGGCGCGGGCTCGTACGCCGGCGGCTCCCTCAGGATGACAAAATGGGGGAACAGCCGCGGGGGCACGCACTCACGCACTCACGCACTCACGCACTCACGCACTCACGCACTTCTCCCCCACATCCCGTCGCCTTCCGGCTGAGGCCTTTCCGCCGCGCTTGCAAGAGGTTGTGCCGCGTACCCCGGGCGGCTAAACTGTTGCATCCTTCCCGAAGCCCCGCCCGCATGTCCGACTCACTCCTCCAGACCAGCGCCAGCGCATCTTCGGCCGCCAACATGGCCGCGGACCCGTTGCGCGCGGAAGTCAGGGAGGTGGTGCAGGGGATCTCCAAGGCGCTGCGGGCGCACCTGCTGTACGAGGGGAAGAGCCCCGCGCTGGACCGCTTCATGGAGCTGCTCGCCGCGCGCATGGCGCAGCTCTGGGAGCAGATGCCGCACCTCACCCTGTCCGTGGAGGAGCGCGAGCTGCACTGGCACGGCGCCGCCGTCTTCCAGAGCGACGAGCGCGACAACCTCGCCTTCCTCCTCTACCGCGACGGGGTGCGCGAGATCACGCTGCGCCGCGGCTTCGAGGAGGAGGAGCTCCAGCGGCTCGTGGAGATCCTGGCCCACGCGCACCAGGTGCGCGGCGCGGACGTCGACGACCTTCTCACCATCTTCTGGGAGAAGGACTGGCTCTGCTTCCGCTACCGCTACGTGGAAGCGCTGCCGGACGGAGTGCACCTTCCGGACGCCGTCTCCGGCGAGAACAGGACCGTCGCCGCGCCGCGCGCGGAGGCGGAGCAGGCCCCCCGCGCCACCGTCACCACCGACGACTTCCGCGAGGCGGTCTACTTCCTCGACCAGACGGAGCTGAACCGCCTGGCCGCCGAGGTGCGCGCCGAGATGGAGCGCGACCTGTGGACGGGGGTGCTCACGGCGCTCTTCGACCGGCTGCAGGACGGCACGCACGCGCGGCAGGAGCAGGTGATGGAGGTGCTGGGCGACGCCATCCCCACGCTGCTGGGCGCGGCGCGGGTGGACCTGGCGGCGTACGTGGTGGGGGAGATGGTCTCCGTCGCCACTACGGCGCGGCTGGCGCCGGGGGTGCTGCGCGGGGTGCGCGCCCTCTTCGCCCAGCTCGCCGAGCCCGCCACCGTCGCCGAGCTGGTGCGCACGGTGGAAGAAGCCGGCGAGAGGGTGCGCGACGACGACCTCTCCACCCTCCTCTCCTTCTTTCCCCCCGAAGCGCTGGGCCCCCTCGTCCGCGCCGCGGAGAGCAGCGGCTCGCAGCGGGTGCGCGCCACCGTGCAGAGCGCCGCCGAGCGCCTGGGCGACGCCAACCGCGAGCACCTCGTGCGCCTGCTTGCCGAGGCGGACGCGACGCTGGTGACCGGCGCCGCACGGCTCGTCGGGCGGCTGCGCGTGCAGACGGCGGCGGGTGAGGTCACGTGCCTCCTGACGCGCCCCGAGGCGGCGGTGCGGCTGGCGGCGGTGGAGGCGCTGCAGGAGATCCGCTCGCCGTCGTCGGCGGGGGCGCTGGAGGCGGCGCTGGAGGACGTGGACCGCGAGGTGCGCGTGGCCGCCGCCCGCGCGCTCGGCACACTGCGCTACGCTCCCGCGCGCCCGAAGCTGGAGGCCGCGCTCGACTCCAAGCGCCTGCGCGACTCCGAGCTCTCCGAGCGCATCGCCTTCTTCGAGGCGTACGGCGGCGTCGCGGGCGCGGAGGGGGTGCCGATGCTGGACCGCGTGCTCAACGGCAAGAGCTGGCTGGGGCGGCGCGAGTCCGGGGAAACGCGGGCCTGCGCGGCGCTGGGCCTGGGCCGCATCCGCCACCCCGCCGCCGAGAAGGCGCTCAACGCCGCCGCCGCCGACGCGGACCCCGTGGTGCGGAGCGCGGTGGGCCGCGCCCTGCGGACGATGCGCCAGTGAGCGCCCCGGCCACCTCCACCGGCGCGCTGCACTCCGGCGACGAGCGCCTGGTGCAGCAGCGAGGTCGCGACCTCCTCTTCGCCATGGCGTCCGCCACGCGGGCGCTGCAGCTCTACCCGCTGGAGAACCAGGCGGTGGTCAATGCCCTTGCCGAGCTGGACGCCACCGCGCGCGCCCTGCTGGACCAGGAGGGCGAGCTCTCGGTGCGTTACGTGGGCGACTTCTTCTTCGTCAACGACGTGCGTCTGCGCATTGACCTGGCTAGCTACGCCACGTTCGGGCTCGTGGGCCGCGCGCTGCACCGGCATGGGATCGGCACGGTAGAGGCGTTCCCCGGCGCGGGGGCTGGGGAGTGGACGGCGTTCCTGTCGCTGCTGATGGCGGAGCCCAACGCGGACGACCGCTTCGGTCACTTCGCGGAGCGGCTGGCACGCAGCGCGGTCCTGCACCTGGCCGTGCACCCGGACCAGGACCGCGACCCCGAGACGGACGAGAACGCCCGGCAGATGGCGTAGCGCGCCTACGCCCACACCGTCGCCGTCGCGCGCGAGACGATGTCCGCGCTGCGCATGGGCAAGGGCGTCTCCATCC
>DASVVI010000741.1:0-3142 GCA_036386635.1 Longimicrobium sp. | reverse complement strand
CTCCCCCAGCACCAGCACGGTGGCGTCGCTGTCCGCCGCACGGGCGATGGACTTGAACACCTGCATCATCCCCGCGCTGGACCCCACGATGGCGTCGCCGCCGCGAACCTCGTCCGGAATGGGACGCAGGCGGCGCACTTCCTCGATGCCGGCCAGGATCTCGCGCACGCGCCCGCGCGGGAGCGGCTTGGGGAGCACGTCGTGCGCACCCTGGCGGATCGCCTCCAGCGCCAGCTCCATCGAAGGCCGCTGCGAGAGGAGGACGACCGGCGCCGAGCCGTCGCCGCGCAGCCTGCCCAGGATCTCCATCCCCGCGTCGGAGAAGTCCGCGTCCAGCAGGATCAGGTCCCACGTCCCGGTCGCAATGAGGCGTAGCCCGTCCGTGAGCCCGTGCGCGGTGTGCAGCTCCGCCGCGTCCAGCTCAGGTTCGAGCGTTCGACCTACGCCGCGGTCTGCGTCCAGAAGGAGGACCTTCAAGGGCAATGGGGTGCGCTGGTAGCCGGAATTGAGGTTTGGTCGAGTATAGCGCCCGCACGGAAGCGGCGCAAACGCGCGACGGGGTCCGTATACGGGATTATTACGGTGTTCGCCCGGCAAAGTCCAGCGCGACGGGAGCGGGGGACCCGCGGCGCTGCCGTGGGTCCCCCGCACACCGGCACGGGCGCGCCGGAACATCTGCTTCTCCGGCGCGCCGCGGCGCGATTACAGTGTGCTCTTGTACAGCAGGCGGTTGACTGTGCCCGACGGGTTGCTCTTGATGACGTTGGCGGTGGAGTTGTTCACCAGCCAGCTGTTGATGGTGGACTGCGAAGCGTTGCCGTACGTCGCCTTGTAGAGCGCGGCCACGCCGGCCACGTGCGGCGACGCCATCGAGGTGCCGCTGATGGTGTTGGTACCGCCGCTCAGCCAGGTGGAGGTGATGCTCACGCCCGGCGCGTAGATGTCCACGCAGCTCCCGTAGTTGCTGAACGAGGCGCGCGTGTCCGTACGGTCCGACGCGGCCACGGTGGTCACCGCCGGCGCGCTGGCCGGGGAGACGTTGCAGGCGTTCTGGTTCTCGTTGCCCGCGGCCACGGCCAGGAAGACGCCCGAGTTCACCAGGTTGGTGACGGCCGTGTTCTCGGCCGACGAGTAGCCGCCGCCCAGCGACATGTTGGCCACCGCGGGGTTGGCGTGGTTCACGCGCACCCAGTCGATGCCGGCGATGACGCCCGAGTTGGTGCCGCTGCCCTGGCAGTTGAGCACGCGCACGGCGCGCAGGCGCACGCTCTTGGCCACGCCGTAGGTGGCGGAGCCGATGGTGCCGGCCACGTGCGTGCCGTGCCCGTTGCAGTCCTGCCCGTTGCCGCCCAGCGCGTCGTACGACACCGCGGCGCGTCCGCCGAACTGCGCGTGCGAGGTCTGGATGCCCGTGTCGATGACGTACGCGTACACGGTGGAGGCGGTGGTCGTGTAGTTGTAGGTGCCGCTCAGCGGAAGCGCGCGCTGGTCGATGCGGTCGATCCCCCACGTGGCGCCGCTCTGCGTGGTGGCGGACTGCACCACGGCGTCCTCCTCGATGTAGTCCACGTTCGGGTTGTGCTGCAGGGCGTTGAGCTGCCCTGCGTTCAGCTCCGCCGCGAAGCCGTTGATGGCCGCGGTGTAGACGTACTGCGGATCGACCTGCGCCACCGCCGCCACCGAGCGCGGATCGGCGCCCTCGTTCAGCACCACGATGTACGAGCCCGGGATGGCGCTGCCCGGGGCGGCGGTGCGCACGGACGACGTGGGCGACGGGCGGGCGCCGGTGGGGTCCTGGACGTCGGAGCAGGCCGCGAGCGCCAGGGCGCTGCCCAGGATTGCGAATGTGGCACGGGTCATGGAAGAGTCCTCGCTGTCCTGCGGTGGGATCGCCCGGCCGCGGCCGTTACGATCGGGTGTGTGATGGACGCCCTTCCAGAAGGCACGCGGCGCGCCATTCCGGTGCACGAGCACAAAGCCGCGCAGCGCAACGACATACCGATTGGGGGCGCGGAAAAGGGGCGGCGCACTTTGGTGCACCGCCCACCAATTTGCAGCGCTCGACCCGCGCCGAGCCAAAAGCCTCACACAGAGGACACAGAGGGAACCGCAAGCCACGGAGGAAACCTCATGCTGTTCTTTCTGTGGCTCTGTGTCTCTGTGTGAGCCCATCCGTTCGCGGCTGGCGAAATCGCGCGCGGGCGCGTAGTTTTTCGGCTTCTGCCCACGCTCCTTCCCGGGGGCACCCCGCGCGCGTGGCGGGGTATCATCGGCGGGTCCCGTATCTGTGGGAACGACCGACGCTTACGAGCTTCCAGGCACGCTGTAAATGGCCGACGACATCACCCCGCCCGAACCGAACGAGTTCGCCGAGCAGCCCACCGGCGGATCCAAGGTCCTTTCGCGGCTGATCGAGGACGAGATGCGCGAGTCGTTCATCGACTATTCGATGAGCGTCATCGTGCAGCGCGCCCTTCCCGACGTGCGCGACGGGCTGAAGCCGGTGCACCGCCGCATCCTCTTCGCCATGCACGAGGCGGGGCTCGCCCCCAACCGCCCGTACCGCAAGAGCGCCACGGTGGTCGGCGACGTGCTGGGCAAGTACCACCCGCACGGCGACAGCGCCGTGTACGACTCGCTCGTGCGCATGGTGCAGGACTTCTCTCTGCGCTACCCGCTGGTGGACGGGCAGGGGAACTTCGGCTCCATCGACGGCGACAGCGCCGCGGCGTACCGCTACACGGAAGCGCGCCTCGCCCCGCTGGCCACCGAGCTGCTGGCCGACATCGACAAGGAGACGGTCGACTTCGCGCCCAACTTCGACGACCGGCAGGTGGAGCCGCGCGTCCTTCCGGCGCGCGTCCCCAACCTGCTGGTCAACGGCTCCAGCGGCATCGCGGTGGGGATGGCAACCAACATCCCGCCGCACAACCTGCGGGAGGTGGTGGCGGCGTGCATCCACCTGATCGACAACCCGGAGGCGACGAGCACGGACCTGCAGGCCTTCGTGCGCGGGCCTGACTTCCCCACCGGCGGCGTGATCTACGGCCGCGAGGGGATCCGCGAGGCGTACGAGGGCGGGCGCGGGCGGGTGGTGATCCGCGCGCGGGCGCAGATCGAGGAGCGCGAGGATGGCCGCGGC
>DASVVI010000740.1:0-4910 GCA_036386635.1 Longimicrobium sp. | reverse complement strand
GGTCCATCCGTAGGGGCAGACCTCTGTGTCTGCCCACCCTCGCCCGCACCCCCACGCCCGCCCCCCGCACCCGGTTTCCGGTCCCAGGGGGCGAATGAATTCGCGGCTGGAACCACGCAAAGTCCGCCTGCGCGGACTCGGGGGCCGGTGCCGGCACACACGAGACGGCTTCAGCCGTCTTCCCGTCGTTGCAGCCGGGGGATTCATCCCCCGGCGATTTGGGCGCCGGGCGATCGGACGCCGGCGCCCGTGATGCGCCCACCGGCGTCGCGGGCCCCGGCAACACGCCCCAACAACGCGTCCGCGGCACCTACCGCCATCCACACCAAAAAAACAGGGGCGCGGCGCCGAAGCGCCGCGCCCCCTTTTTTCCTCGCCAGCGGCCGATGCTACAGGCCGCGGGCGAGCTGCTCGTTGATCGGCAGCGGGAAGAACGCAAAGGTCTTGTCGTTCAACCGCGACGCGTCCGACACGCCCGTGGAGTTGAGATCCGCAAGGCGGCCGAAACGGCGGTGGTCGATCCACCGGTGCCCGCCCTCGAAGAGGAGCGAGTACCGGCGCTCGTACAGCAGCCGGGTGATGAACTGCGCCGGCGTCGCGATGTCCGTCGCCAGGAGCGGCGCAAGGCCGCCCGAGTTGGTGCGCACGAAGTTCAGGTCATCCAGGGCGCCGGGAAGGTTGCCCGAGAAGTACCGTGCCTCGGCGCGGAGCAGGATCAGCTCCTCGTTGCGGATCGCCGGCATCGGCGAAGCGCTGCCCCCGCCGCCGAAGAACGGGCGGGTGTCGTACAGACGGAAGCGCTCCGTGCTCGTGAGCCCGATGGAGACGCGGTTCACCAGCCCCGAGTCCTGCTTGAGGAGGAGACGCGCGTCGCGCGCGCCGCCCGCCTGCAGCTGGGCCTCCGTACGGTTGCGGTTGTCCGCGATGAGGCGGCCGCTGTTGTCGAAGTTGGAGTTCGACAGGTCACCCGACGCGGTGCTGTACGAGAAGTACAGCCCCTTGTTGAGCACCGTGCGGCTGCCGCTGCTCACGTCGATGAACGACTCGTTCAGCGCGGCGAGCGCCGCCGTGTAGTTGGCCGGGCTCGACGGCACCGCCGTGTGCCCGAGCGTGGCGCGGTACACCTCCACGCGGGCCTTGAGGCCCCGGTTGAACTGGCGGAACGTCGCCGCGTTGTTGAAGCCGTACTGGCTCAGGCCGCTACCCGTGGAGAACGTGAAGTTCCCGCTGGCGGCGCCCAGGTCCGTGTTCCCCTCGTCCAGCAGCCCCGCGATGTAGGCGAACGCCTCCGCGCGGCTCACCAGCGGCGCCGGAGCCTCCTCCGGAGAGACGCCCACGGCGATCGGGATCTGCTCGCGCCAGTTCAGGATCTGCAGGAAGTTGAACGCCTGCATCGTCTTCACGAACCCCTTGATGGAGGCCCGCTCCGACGCGCTGAACGTGAGGCGCGGATCGTCCGCGATCGTCAGGATGAGGTTGCCCGTGCGGATCGCGTTGTACGGCGCGGCCCAGTACGAGCCGCCCGTGAAGTCCGAGGCGTCCGGCGTGCCGGCGGCAAGCTGCCGCACGTACCGGCCCTCGTTGGGGTCCACGAAGTACCCTTCGCGGCCCGGCACGGCGCCGATCCGCACGTAGCCGGCCTGCTCCTGCCGCGTACCGATCAGCAGGCCGGTGGTGGCGGTAAGGACGCCGCTGTTGGTGGGATTGTTCTGGAGGTCGCTGATGCTGGGGCTGTTGTAGTTCGGGATCGTGAGATCCGTGTCACAAGCACCCAGCGCCAGCGCCCCTGCCAGAAGGGGAAGCAAAGCGCGTCGGTTCATGGAAAATCCTGTGTTCCTTCGCAGGGGAAGTCGGTGGCTCGTCATCTCAGAAGCCCACGTTGAAGCCGAGCCAGAACGAGCGGCTGGGCGGGAACGGGGTCACGTCGATGTTACGGCCCACCGAGCGATTGCCGAAGTTGCTGACCTCCGGGTCGAGCCCGGTGTAGCGCGTCCACGTGTACGGGTTGCGCGCGGCCAGCGTGATGCGCGCGCTGTTCAGGCGGCCCGCACGGTTGAGGAGCTCCGACGGAACGTCGTACGCCAGCGACACTTCGCGCACCTTGACGAAGGAGGCGTCCTCGATGTACGGCGACCAGGCACCCACCAGCGCGGCGCGCTCCTCACCCGAAAGGCAGGTGTAGTCGCACTCGTTGAAGTCGCGCGGGATCACCGTGCCGTCCGGGTTGCGGCCCACGCTGGCCGGGGCCAGGAAGTCCGGCGAGGTGCGGGCGTCGTCGTAGTAGCTGCGGGTAAGGTTGGCCACCAGGCCGCCCTTGCTCCAGTCCACCAGCGACGAGAGGGTGAAGCGCCCCATCGTGAAGTCGTTGGTGAAGCCCATCAGGAAGTCCGGCTCCGAATCGCCGTAGATCACCCGCTCGCCGTCCTTGAAGCCGAGCATGGCGGTGGGCGACTCGTCGTTCTGGATCAGGTAGCCGCCGTACACGAAGCCGAAGCTCGAGCTGGCGGGGCGGAACGCCGGCACCGGCAGGTCGGTGATCTTGTGGCGGTTCCGGTAGAACGTGGTGCGCGTGAGCCACGTCAGGTTGTCGCGGCGCACCGGGGTGGCCTCCAGCAGCGCCTCGAAGCCGCGGGCGTGAAGCTCGCCGCCGTTGAAGAACTGCGTGCTGAAGCCGGTGGACGGGGCCAGGGTGCGCGACAGCAGGAAGTCCGTCACCACCTTGTTGTAGCCCGTCAGCTCGAGGCGCGCGTTGCCGTTGAACAGCGTGAAGTCCACGCCGCCCTCGAGCTCCGTGGTGCGCTCCGGGCGCAGGTCGCTGGCGCCGAAGGTGCCGTTGACCTGGATCCCCGGCTGCCCGTCGAGGTTGCTGACGAAGAGCGGGGCGAAGCGCTGGCTGAACAGCGGCTGGTTGCCGCTGGAGCCGTACGCCGCGCGCAGCTTGATGTCGTCCACCCGCGGCAGCAGGTTGCCCAGGCGGAAGGAGGCCGACGCCTTGGGGTACAGGAAGTACTCGCTCGCGTCCGCGTTGTTGCTGCTGCGGTCCGCGCGCAGGCTGCCGGTGAGCGTCAGGCGCTCGTCGAGCAGAAGGAGCTCCTCCTGGCCGAAGAAGCCCTGGTCGCGCGTGCGGGTGCGCGCGCCGCTCAGGGTGGTGTTGGCCCCCGTCTCCGGAAGGCGCACGCCGCCGATCAGGTAGCGCCCGCCCACGGCGTTGGTCGTCAGGTCCCGGTCCTCGTACTGCATGCCCACCGACGTCGTCGCGCGGAACGAGCCGCCCTCCGGGTCGAAGATGTGGACGAGGTTCAGGTTGCCGTTGACGTTGGTGTTGTTCGCGTTCGTGTTGACCGCGGTGCCCGGCAGGTTGTCGTCGTCCTCGAACTGCAGCTCCGCCGGGTAGAACAGGGCGTTGCGCTGCTGGAAGAAGTCCACGCCGCCGTTGCCCAGGAACTGCAGCCGGTGGGCGCCGCGCTCCAGGATGTCGTACGTGACGTTCAGCGACGAGATGGTGCGCCAGGTGTTCTCGTCGTTGGTCGAGAGCGCCGCGGTCTGCACCGGGTTGCTGGGGGCGAACGGGTTGGAGGGGTAGATCCCGTTGCTGCCGTCCAGATTCACGAAGCTCGGGGTGAACGAGATGGCGGCGTAGTACGACACGCCGTTGTTGTCGTTGCCCGTAAGGCCGCGGGCCGCCACCGTGTGGTTCACGTTGGCGGACACGCCCACCCGCAGGCGCGAGCCCAGCGTCTGGTCGAGGCGAAGCTGCAGCCCCTGGCGGTTGAAGCCGGTGTTGGCCGCGATCCCCTCGTTGTTCGCCACCGTGCCGGAGACGTAGTAGCGCGTGGCCTCCGAGCCGCCGCTCACGGAGACGTTGGTCTCCGACTGCGGCGCCCGGCGCCCGAACACGTCCGACTCGTGGTCGTACACGGCCTTGGGCGAGCCGTTGGAGTTGAAGTACGTGTCGAGCTCGGCGTTGGTCAGGTGGAGCTCGTCCGCGGCCTCCTGGCGAGTCCAGCTGCGCGAGCCCAGCGTGCGGGCCTGCTCCGCGTAGCCGAAGCGCTGCGTGAGGTTGAAGCGCGGAGCGCCGGCCCGGCCGCCGCGCGTGCGGATCACGATCACACCGTTGGCGGCCTTGGAGCCGTACACGGCCGAGGCCGACGCGCCCTTGAGCACCTCGACCGACTCGATGTCGGCCGGGTTAAGGTCGGCCACGCGGTTCACCACGTTGTCCTGCACGCCGGCGATGTCGGTACGCGTGCCGGCGCCGGAGACGAAGTTCTGCCCGCCGGCGATGCCCGCGTCGGAGATGATCACCCCGTCGACCACGTACAGCGGCGAGCTGTTGCCGATCAGCGTGCTGATGCCGCGGATACGGAACTGCGCGCCGCCGCCGGGGGCGCCGGAGTTGGTGACGATCTGCGCGCCGGCCACCTTGCCCTGCAGGGCGCGCTCGATGGTGGGCGCCGGGGCGCGCTGGAGCTCCGCGCGGCTCACCACGGCCACGGCGTTCGCCGCGTTCTGGCGGCGCACCGTGGTGGCCGTGCCGGTGACCACGAGGGCTTCCAGGTTCAGGATGTCCGACTGGAGGCGGACGGTCACGTTGCTCTGCCCGGCCGGCACCGCCACGACGCGGCTGCTGAAGCCGATGCGGCTGACGGTGAGCGAGGCGTCGCCCGCGGGGACGCCGATGGTGAAGCGGCCGCCGGCGTCGGTCTGGACGCCGCGGCGGGTGCCGGTGATGGTGACGGTGGCGCCGGCGACGGGCGCCTGGTCGGCACCGGTCACCGTACCCGTCACCTGCCGCTGCTGCGCGGTCGCGCCGCTGGCGCTCCCCGCGATCAGGAGCAGGGACATGACGAACGACAGGATGCGTTTCGACATACTTCCTCGTTGGGGGTTGGTAAGATGTCCTGCGCGTG
>DASVVI010000739.1:0-2788 GCA_036386635.1 Longimicrobium sp. | reverse complement strand
AGCCATCGCGGCGAGAGCCCGCGACGGCGCGACGGCGCGTTCTGGATCGGCGTCACCTCCGGCGCGGTATGGCCTGGTGTCGCCGCGGGCGCAACAGGGATCGTCGTTACTTCAGGCGAAGCATGGATCGGCATCACCTCGGGGGCGGCGCCCTCCAGCTCGGCGGCGATCGCGACCGCGTCCGCGTAGGCGTCGAAGTCGTCCTCCGATGCCGCGAGCTCGGTGAGGAGCTCGTTGCGCTGGAGCGCGTCCAGCCGCCCGTCGAGGAGGGCGGCCAGGCGCTCTGCATTCTTCATTGGGTCCGTCATCGGGTGCCCTCCACCTGCGCGTCATACCTATTGGATGGACGCGTATAGCGTTTGTCGCGCGTTTCGCTCATTCCGCCTCCAAATTGCCGAGGAGCGAGCGTACTTCATCCGGCGTGATTCCGGCGGCCTGCAGGTGCCCGCGCAACTCGTTCAGGGTCCGCTCGATGCGCCTGTACAGAGGCTTCTGGGGCAGCGCCAGGCCCCGCGCGATGTCGGCCACGCTGAGATCCTCCCAGAAGCGCATCCGCAGGATCAGCCGGTCCTCTTCGCCGAGGCGGTCGAGCGCGCGGCTCAGCGCGTCGTGGAGGTGCGTCCGCTCCGCCTCGGACTCGGCGCGCTCCGTCAGGTCGTCGGCGGAGGCGGGGCCGGGGGTGTGCTCCAGCTCGTCGGCACCCACCTGCGATGGGCGCAGCGGCGTGCGCGCCGGGAGCCGCGCGAGCATCCGCGCCAGCTCGCCCTGTGAGGCATCGGTGTCGCCCGACGTGCGGAGCACCTCCACGGCCTGATCGAGCCCGTAACCATCGCGGCGGACCAGCGTTTCCAGGCGCACGGCAATGGGCCCTTCGCGCCGCGCCGCGGCCGAGGGACGCCAGCGGCCCCAGCGGGATACACGGTACTCGCGGAAGAGCATCGACACCACGACCGTGAGATACGTGTTCAACGAGCTCTCGCCGCGGAACTTGCGGAGGGCGGCGTACTCGTCTTCCACCAGCTTCATCCGCGCCCACGACGTGAAGTCCTCGCCCTCCGCACCGGCCAGCCCGTGCCGCCGGCACAGGAGCGCACAGACGCGGTCGATCCAGGGGAGGTGTTCGAGGAAGAGGGCCTCGAGTTCCTTCCGGGTCGGCATTCGTTCAAGTGGGCTGGATGGGTGGACGCACTTCGGGGCGGCGCGCTGAAGGTAGAGGGACTCCGCAGCGCTATCAATGTTCCACCAGCAGAATTTGCGCCCGCAGAACGGCTTAATACGCGCGCAACCGCTCCCGTGTTACCTGATGCTCGGCACGAAGCAAGTTCTCCGGCGACCTGGAGCGGGCGGTTAGGTGGACGCGGGACGCGGCCGACCGAGTTTGCCGCCGCCGCCGATGCGCGGTATCGTGCACGGCCCGCCGCCTCATTCCCACTCGCCGCCCGTACTCCCGCCCGTGAGCGTTACCGACACTCCACATCCGCGCGAGGTACTATCCCGGGGCGAGCAGCGCTTCGAGCGGCTGCGGAACCGCGCGGGGTTCGTGGTGGCGCCGCTGGTGTTCGCGGCGTTGCTGCTTGCGCCCATGGAGGGGCTGAAGCCGGAGGCGCACCGGCTTGCCGCGGTAATGGCGGCGGTGGTGGTGCTGTGGATCACGGAGGCGCTCCCCATGCCGGCGACGGCGCTGCTGGGCGCGGCGGCGTGCGTGGTGCTGCGCGTGGCGCCGGCCAAGGAGGTGTTCGCGCCCTTTGCCGATCCGCTGATCTTCCTCTTCATCGGCTCGTTCATCCTGGCGCGGGCGATCTTTCTGCACTCGCTCGACCGGCGCGTGGCCTTCGCGGTGCTCACGATTCCGTGGATCGGGGGACGTCCCGCGCGGGTGCTGCTGGCGTTCGGGGCGGTGACGGCGGCGCTGAGCGCGTGGATGTCGAACACCGCCACCACCGCCATGATGTTCGGGATCGGGATGTCGATCCTGGGCGTGATGCACGGCACGGCGGCCGGCGGCTCGGAGATCGATCCGCGCTACGCCACGGGGCTGATGCTGATGACCAGCTTCGCCGCCTCCATCGGCGGCCTGGCGACGCCGATCGGAACGCCGCCCAACGTGATCGGCATCGGGTTCATCCGCACGCTGTTGAAGGTGGAGGTCACCTTCTTCGAGTGGATGTCGGTGGGGGTGCCGGTTGTGCTCGTCCTTTTCGCCGCGCTCTACCTGTACCTCAACTGGCTCTCGCCGGCGGGGGTGAGCACGCTGGGCGAGGGCGCGGAGCTGATCCGACGCGAGCGCGCATCGCTGGGCCCATGGACGCGCGGGCAGCGCTCCGTTGCCATCGCCTTTGGGGTGACGGCGGCGCTCTGGGTGGTGCCGGGGGTGTTCGCGCTCGTTGTGGGCGAGACGAGCCCCCTGTACCGCGAGATGAATGCGCGGGTGCCGGAGGCGGTCGCGGCGCTGGTGGGGGCGTTTCTCCTCTTCCTCCTGCCCGGCAGCGCGCCCGGCGAGAAGGCGATCGATTGGGAGCAGGCGGTGCGGATCGACTGGGGGGTGATCCTGCTGTACGGCGGCGGTTTCGCGCTGGGGGTGCTGTCGTTCAACACCGGTCTTGCGGAGGCGGTGGGGCGGGGAATTACGCGCCTGCTCCCCTTCCAAGGCGACTTCGGGCTCCTGGTGGCGTCCGTGATCGTCGCGGTACTCGTGAGCGAGACGACCAGCAACACCGCCTCCGCCAACATGGTGGTGCCGGTCGTGATCTCCATCGCCACCGCGGCTGGCGTCGATCCGCTCGCTCCC
>DASVVI010000738.1:0-6543 GCA_036386635.1 Longimicrobium sp. | reverse complement strand
CGTCGCGCACGGTCTGCGTCCACGCCACGCTCCAGCGCCCGCCGGGCCCGTACGAATCGAACCCCAGCACGCTTCCCAGCCCCGCGAACGCGACCGGCGACCCCAGCACCTGCCCTCGCTGCGTGTGGCCCTGGCGGACGCCGGTGTGGATGTAGAAAGGAGACTGGTTGCGCACCTGCGACAGGTGCGTGACGCGCGCGTTCACCAGCTCGGCGCGGAACGCCCTGATCCGCGCCCCGTCGCGCCACACCTTTCGCCCGCCGAGCGTGTACGCGCTCTCGTGGTCGGGCTGCAGGATGAAGTCGCGCAGGTCGTAGCTGTGGTCGTCGCGCGCGAACTCGCCCCAGAGCTCCACCCCCGCGCGCGGGTGCACCCACCGGAAGAAGACGGACGCGAGCTGGTTGACTCCCGCGCTGTCCGTGTCTTCGCGGATGTCGCGGCTCAGCCCGCCCTTGAACAACCCCTGGAACGGCTGCAGCAGGTCGTCCGCCCCCAGCCCGCCGGAGGGCCACCGCGTGTGGAACACCCGGGCGCCTCCCAGCTCCAGCCCCGGGGCTCCGCGCGGCGAAAAGGTGGCGACGGCACCGGCCAGGAAGCGCCGCTCGCCGTTCACCTGCGGCGACCACTCCGTCTGCCGCAGAGATCCCCACACCAGCCGGCCGTGCAGCCTCCCCACCCACAGGTTCGCCGGGCGCGAGGTGCCCGCGAACACGTGCGTGAAGCCGGCCGCGTTGTTCCCCAGCAGGATCGGGTTGTCCGAGGCGGGCCCCCACTGCTGGTTGGCGGTGGAGATCCCCAGGGCGACGCCCCGCGCGTCCAGCCGCAGCGTGCTCTGCCCCGGATCGATGCGGGCGTACGCGCCGTCGCCGAAGCGCTGCGGCGCGTCGATGACGGTGGGGTGCAGCCCGTCGGCGTACTTCAGCGGCCCGTCGTACGAGTTCGGCTGCAGGTCGAAGCGCGCGTTCTGCGCCACGAACGCGATGGGCGCCAGCGTCAGCGAGATGGGTCCCTTCTCCACCTGCACGCCGCCTTCCACCGCCATCGTGGCCCCGCGCCCCACCCACACCGGGCCGTCGGCGCCGCCGTGGGGGAAGGTGGAGTTGAAGAAGAGCTGCGCGCGCGGCCGCACCTGGCGGATGCGCACGCCGCGCGCCGTGTCCGCCCCCAGGCGGTAGCGCCGCGCCCAGGGGTGCAGCGAGTCGGTGGGGAGCACGCGGTCCAGCTCGCGCGTCGAGAGCCCGCGCACGGTCCAAGGGTAGAGCGGCGCTCCGCCGGCCACCTGCAGAACGCGCAGGTAGCGCTCCATCTCGCTGCCCACGAACACCTCGCCGCGCACGTCCACCCCGCCCTCCTGCGCGGCAAGCGGGCGCGCGGCGAAGAGCCACGCGGCGGCGGCGGCGGCGAGCGAACCCCGCGCCAGGCGGTGGAAGAGGCGGCCCCACGGTGCCATCAAAAACTCCTTTGGGGCCTGCGGCGATGCGCCGTCAGACCCGGCCGATACCCTGCCGCCGGGCGCCCGTCAGTGGACGCTCCGGCGCGAACATATTATCCTGATGGCTCGTCGGCGTCCAGTCGGGGCGCGGCGTTCTCGCGAGATCAGGTCCTTACGGAATGCGAACTTTGAGCCTTGCCCGCCGCGCGGCCGGCGCGTCGGCGGTCCTCCTTGCGTGCGCCTCGCCGGCGCTCGGCCAGGCGGGGGATTCGGCGGCTCGCGAGCCCGCCCGCCCCTCCACGGCGTACATCGGCGGCTGGGCCGAGGACCGGCTCCGGATCGCGCAATTGCTGGGGGATGAGCCCACCGCCGGCTACCTGGCGCGCACCCTGTCGTCCACCCGCGGGCCGCGGGGGGTGTCGGTGGTGCTCCCCGACGCGCGGATGGTGTGGAACTCCAAGATCCCCTTCTCGCTCAACCAGGGGGGAATGTTCGCCGGGCGCGGCGGCAGCCTGCGGGTGACGGGCGGCGTGCGCGCCGAGGCCGGCCGCTTCTCGGTGAGCTTCGTGCCCGTGCTGATCACGGAAGGGAACTCCTCGTTCCAGCTCCGCCGGTACACCCAGGACCAGTCGCGCCACGAGCTCTCCTCGCCGTGGCACTGGGGGAGCGAGTCGGCGGACCTGCCGTCGCGCTTCGGGCGGTCGCGCCGCAACCGCGTCGGGCTGGGCGAGAGCTCCGTGACCGTGGCGGCGGGGCCGGTGCGCGGCGGCGCGTCCACGGAGAGCCAGTGGTGGGGCCCCGGGGTGCGCAACGCGCTGGTGATGAGCAACAACGCGGGTGGCTTTCCGCACCTCTTCCTCGCCACCTCGCGCCCCATCCGCACCCCGCTGGGCAACGTGGAGGGGCGCTGGATCGTGGGGCGGCTCACCGAGTCCGAGTACTTCGACACCCTGGCCAACGACCAGCGCACCCTCGCCGGCATCGTGGCGACGCTCCAGCCCTCCTTCGACCCCGGGCTCACGCTGGGGGTGGCGCGCACGGTGTACGGGCCCTCGGGCTCGCCGCTGCGGGCGTTCGACGTCGTCCGCGGCGGCATCGGGCACCCCAACGCCATCCAGGAGGCGGCCCCGCCGACGGACCCGGGTGCGCCCCTCCCCGGCTACGACCGCGACCAGATCCTGGCCGCCTTCGTGCGCTGGGTGTTCCCCGCCGCGGGGCTGGAGGCGTACGGCGAGGTGGCCCGCACCGACGAGCCGTCGTCGCTGCGCGACCTGCTGGAGGAGCCGCAGCGCAGCCAGGGGTACACCGTGGGCCTGCAGTGGGCCACCCCCACGCGCCGCGACGGCATCTTTCGCTTCCAGGCAGAGGCCACCACGCTGGAGCAGACGCGCAGGTACGGCACGCAGGTGGTCTCGTTCTACAGCAGCCGCGTGGTGCCGCAGGGGTACACGCACCGCGGGCAGGTGCTGGGCGCCGCCATCGGGCCCGGCGCGTCCAGCCAGTGGGCCGCGGCGGACCTGATCCGCCCCGAGTGGCACGTAGGCGGGGTGGCGACGCGCATCCGCTGGGAGAACGACGCGCTCTACCGGCTGGCCCCCACCATCAACTTCCACTCGCACGACGTCTCCACCGTGGTGGGCGCGCGCGGCGGCATCAGGGTGCGGGGGATGGACGTGGGCGGCGAGCTGCTGTTCGCCCTGCGGCGCAACTACCTCTTCCAGAACGTCGCCACCAGCATCGACGACGTGGACGGCGAAGACGTGGCCAACCGCACGCTGACGTTCTCCGTGAGCCCGGCGGCCCCGCGTGCCGTGCCGGCCCCGGCACCCGCGCGCGTCCCGCTCCCCGCCCCCGCGGCGCCCGCGAACGCGCCCCCGGCGGCACCCGCCCGGTTGCCGTAGATCGTTGTCGCCATTATATTTCCGCCTCCATGCGGCGCGCGGGAGTTCCTTTCCGCGCGCCGCCCGCACCCGCTTGCCCGACCGCTTACATGACGCCTACCGCCGACCCATCTCTCGACTCCGGGTCTCATAGCAGCCTGCGGGACATCTGGAGCACCGTGAGCCGGCACCGCTGGACGGTGCTCGGCACCATGCTGGCCACGGTCGCGCTGGTGGGCCTGTACACGCTGGTGGCGCGCCGCAAGTTCGACAGCGTCGCCTCGGTGCGCATCGAGAGCTCGGACCCCAAGACCGAGATGCTGTCGCAGCTCGTGCCCATCGAGGGGCTGGGGCTCCCCAGCCTGGGCGAGAGCGAGGTGGACACCGAGATCGGCGTGCTGCGCAGCCGCACCATCGCCGACGACGTGGCGGAGCGCTCCGCCCTGCACGTGCAGCTGGTGAGCCCGCGCAAGGCGCGCGGCGAGGTGCTGCGGGTGGTGCGCGCGCCCCGCACCGTGCCCAAGGGGAAGTTCGCCCTGAGCCGCCAGGAAGACGGCAGCTACCGCATCACCCAGCAGAGCGGCAAGCGGGTGCGCTTCCGCGAGTCGGTGCGGCCGGGTGAGGCGTTCAGCCTGGGCGAGATCACCATGATCCTGCAGCCCTCCGTGCGCGATGAGGCGCCGGGCTCGGTGCGCATCCGGGTGCGCCCCTTCCGCAAGGTGGCCGACGACTTCCGCGACGACCTGCTGGTGACCCGCGAGGAGGACGGCTCCAAGCTGCTGGAGATCAGCTACCGCAGCACGGACCCCGCCGTCTCCGCGGCCGTGGTCAACGACGTGGCGCAGAGCTTCATCCGCTACAAGCTGAGCACCACGCGCAGCGAGTCGCGCAGCACGGTGGACGTGCTGCGCGGGCAGATCGAGGTGTACGCCGGCCAGCTTCGCGACGCCGAGCGGAAGCTGCAGGACTTCCAGGAGCGGAACCGCGTGGTGGCGCCCGACGACCAGGCGCGGGCCCAGGTGGGGCGCGTGGCGACGATGCAGGCGCGCTACGACCAGCTCCAGTTGGAGCGGGCCTCGCTGGCCGCCGTGCTGCAGCAGGTCACCACTCGCCCGCGCACTGCGGGCGACGAGTCGCCGTACCGCGAGCTCGCCACCTTCCCGTCGTTCCTGGGCAACCGCGCCATCCAGGACCTGCTGGCCACGCTCAACCAGCTGGACGGCCAGCGCGCCGGCCTGCTGGTGCGGCGCACCGAGGCGGACCCGGACGTACGGCAGATCACCTCCCGCATCAACGACATCGAGCAGCAGCTCCACCGCCTGGCCACCGGCTACCTGGCGAGCCTGGACAACCAGCTGGCCTCCGCCGGGTCCGCGCTCTCGCAGTTCGGCGGCGAGCTGTCGCGCGTGCCGGCGGCGGAGATACGGTACGCGGCCCTGGCGCGCGAGCAGAAGCTGCTCTCCGAGGTGTACATGCTGCTGCAGACCCGCCTCAGGGAGGCCGAGGTCAAGGACGCGGTGGAAAAGGGGATCGTGCGCCTGGTGGACAGCGGGCTGGTTGCGGAGGAGCCGGACTGGCCGAAGCCCAAGGTCAACCTGATCCTGGGGGCGGTGCTGGGGCTGATGCTGGGCTTCATCGTCGCGTTCGGGCGCGACATGTTCGACACCACCATCCGCTCCACGGCGGACGCCGAGCAGGCCTCGCGCGGGCTGGTGGTGCTGGGGACGATCCCCCGCATCCCGCGGCAGGAAGGCGGCTCGCGGCGCTGGATCGCGCTGCCGGGCCGAAAGGTGGTCGGCGTACCCGCACCCGCCACCGACGAGCCGCTGGTCACCCGGTCGGACCCGTACGGCGCGGCTTCGGAGGCGTACCGTGCGCTGCGCACCAGCATCACCCTGGGCTCGCCGGACGCGGTGCCGCGGGTGCTGGTGGTGACCAGCGCGCTGGCCGGCGAGGGGAAGTCGACCAACGCGGCGAACCTGGCGATCACGCTGGCGCAGCAGGGCACGCGCGTGCTGCTGGTGGACGGCGACCTGCGGCGCGGCAAGCTGCACGAGCTGCTGGGCGCGCGGCAGGCTCCGGGGCTGGCCCACCTGCTGGTGGGCACCACCCACCTGGACGAGGCGGTGCAAAAGGTGGACGCGGGCGGCTCCGGCGCGCCGCTCCACTTTCTGGGCTCGGGCCTCTATCCCAACAATCCGGCGGAGCTGATCTCCAGCGCGCGCATGCGCGAGGTGGTGGCCGACCTGCGGTCGCGCTTCGACATGGTGATCATGGACGCGCCGCCCATGAACCTGGTGACGGACGCGGCGCTCCTGGGGCTGCTGGCGGACTCCACCGTGATGGTGGCGCGCAACGGGATCACCGAGCGGGCCTCGCTGGAGCACGCCACCACGCAGCTCCGCAACCTGCGCGTGCCCGTGGGCGGCGTGGTGCTCAACGACTACTTCGAGCCCGCCGCGCAGGGCTACGCCCTCACCTACGGCGGCGGCCCCGAGCGGGCCTGACCTTTCGGGCTGGCGAGATGATTGAAGAGGGCGGGTGCCGCATGTGGCACCCGCCCTCTTCCATTCGCTCGGTAGTGCGAACAGGCGAAAAACAGAATGGTCTCACGCAGAGGCGCAGAGACGCGGGGAGAGAACAACAGAGAAAAGCCTCGCACAGAGGCCACAGAAAGAACTGAAAGCCACAGAGAAAACCTCTTGTCGGTTCTCTCTGTGGCCCTGTGTCTCTGTGTGAGCCATGCAGTTGCAGTTCCCTCCTGCGTCTCTGCGCCTCTGCGTGAGACTTTCGTTGCGCGGATCCCGCCTCAGCGGCCCGGCGCGGAGACGGCTGCGCGGGGGAGCGGCACGGCGGGCGCGGGCGCGGCGCGGGCCTCGAGCGTGGGGTCGCCCAGACGCGTCCAGCCCAGCACTAGGGAGAACCAGAAGATCGCCTCGGCGCTCGTCTGGTAGAAGATGTTGAAGAAGGCGAAGCCGGCAACCAGGGGAATGTAGACGCCCCCCTTGAACGCCCCGTACGCGATCAGCCCGACACCCAGCAGCAGCGCCAGCCCCCCGCACTCCGTGAGCAGCGTAAGGTACAGCGAGTGGAAGTTGCCGTACTTGTCGCCCGGAAAGAGGTCCTGCAGGTACGCGAACGAGTTGCCGTAGCCGATCCCGATCACCGCGTTCTTGGGGCTCTTGGTGGCGATCTCCACCCCGCGGTCGATCAGCCGCAGGTGGACGTTGG
>DASVVI010000737.1:0-4653 GCA_036386635.1 Longimicrobium sp. | reverse complement strand
CACCTCCGGCTATTGCGCGAGATGCCCCACACGACACGGTAGCCGAACCGCGGAGCTCGCAGGCACGCTTCCATGAGCTTGCCTGCGTCGTCCGGCGAGAGCCAGGTGGACAGAGCACGGACGTCCGGAGGGCGTACACGGCACGTTCCGATGCGCAGTGCGGCCACGTCCAATCCAAAACGATCGGAGTACAACGAGCCCAGCGCTTCAACGGCTGCCTTGGAGAATCCATAGTAGGAGTCTGGCCGCGCGGGTACATCGGCAGGCAGGGGGGTGCTCGCGCGACGGTAATATCCTGCGGCGTGACTGCTCGACGCGAGTACAATCCGGGGCACGTTCGCGTTCCGGGCAGCCTCGAGCACCGTACGGGTGCCACCGACGTTTACGGAGAGGATTTCCTCCCAAGGCGCCTCGTGGTCGATTCCGGCCAAATGTATGATCGCGCTCACCTCGTTGCAGGCCGCGCGAACCGCCGGATAATCAGTGATCGAAGCAATGACTGCTTCCTCACCCGGGGATGAGGTCACATCACGGAGGTCCAGAAGACGCAGTACACGATCAGGCCGGGCGAGCCGCGCGCGCAGCAGCGCGCCGATTTGGCCCGCAGCGCCGGTAATCAGCACTCGTGAGGTCACGTTCACTTTGCTCCTGCTTGAGCTCTGCGAAGGCATTGGATGGATTCCCGCGCGGCGAGAGAACGGCCAAACTCCAGCAGAGCCATGGAGGCACAGAGAGAGAAACTGAACGAAGGCTTCCTGGGTTCGGTATCAAACGCTGTCTTTTCTGCGTGTATACCATTCCAGTGCAATCGCAAACATCTGCCTCGGGTCCCGGGCGGGATCCCGGTCTGCGACGCGCCAACGGTCGCTCTCGTCGAGCACCAGCCGGTCGAATCCCTGCTCGATCACTCCCATGAGATTCAGGTTGCGGTGTTTTTCATACATGTAGCACATCTGTCGAACGTATTCTGTGGCGCACTCAACGTCCGCGCTCCGGAATGGGTTGTGCCAAGCGCCGCTGTGTTCTACATGCCATGCGCGTGCATCCGGAATGAACCGGACTGGCAGTTCATGACGGTGCTGGACCCGATACGCGAACTCCATGTCCGCCGGACCCCATCCCCTCATCGTTTCGTCGTAGAAGACGTCGGATACTGAAGGAATGCTGATGTGGCAACCAAAGCACGCGCGCCATGGTTCTGGGCTCTCCAGAAGGTTCTCCCGCAGCGCGGATTCGACCGCTTGGCGCCTCCGGCACGCCGCGTCCGACGACTCGGTAGAGGCGCGCAACCGCTGAAGCTTTGTCTCCGCAGAATCATCTTCGCCAAGATCGGCCGACGCGTTGCGCCACAGGCGATCACCCACGACCAGGGCGGGCGCCTCCCTCTGGAGCGTCCAGTGCAGCCGGACCACCTCCCGGTCCGGCACCATGTCTCCATCGAAGAAGAGCAGGTACCTTCCTGTGCTCAGGCGCATGCCCACATTTCGGGCGTAGCACCATCGCATCCCCCGATTCGGGATCCTGACGTAGACGATGGGGATCCGCGACTCCTCGGACCGGCTCGCGACGATCTGCGCGGTGGCGTCCGCCGACCCGTCATCAACAACGATGATCTCCCACGATCCGGTGAAATCCTGCTCACTGAGGGCGCAAAGGGCAAGATTGACGGCCGGCTCCTGATCGAACGTGTTGATGATGACGGAGATGTCCACTTCCTGCGAAGCTGCTCCTGAGCTCATTCAGTGTTCTCACGGTCAGCGTGGAATTAGGCGGCCATCGTCGATCGCGAGAGCAAGATGATCGACGGCTACCAGAGTGTCATCGATGATCGCTTCCACAGCGCCCTTACTCGCATGGCCGTGTAGCGTGACAGAGACACAGGCGGGGTTCCGCAACGGGTCGCCGTTCGCTGCGACGATGGTGACCGTGGCCGCCGCGCCGTGCTCGCGGTGAATCCGGCGCGCAATTTCCTCCGCGTACAGCGTGTATACCTTTCCGGAATGGTACGTGGGATTCTTCCCGAAAGTGGCCTCTACGCTCTTCGGCCGGTGGATGGGGATGAGGCCGGATGCTCCATTTCCCCGGCCGACGAAGCCCTCTTCCCCAAGCTCCAGGCAGGTTCCGGTGCCGAGGAGGTAGTGGCGTTTGGGAGAGAACGGATTGTCGGTCTGGGTATTGACCCGCAACTCCACCTCCAACTCGTCGCCCAGCGTTTCGCTGGCTACCTGCATCAGCTCCGTATGCAGCTTCTCCAAAACGTCATCGTACGCGTCTGGCGTGGGGGCCGCGTCGGGGAAAACAGGTACGTTCGCGGTGAGCGTGACGTAACGGCCCTTGCGGGAGGCCATGACCTTGATGTCCTGGCCCAGGTGCGGGTGACGCGGCCCTGTGGCCTCTTGGTTGAGGTGACGCTCCACTTGGAGGACGAGGTTCTCCGTGGCCGTGTTCGGCCACCAAGCGGTCACGGCGACCGTGTCGCTGGCGGTGGGTTTGTGCAGTTCGGGGAGGTCGTTGAGTCCTCGCGGGTGAAACCAAGTCGGGAACCGGGATCTGTCGGTCGTCACGTGCTCGATCCGCAGCCACTCGCGGCTGTCGAAACGGGGGAGCACGGTCGCGAAGTAGTCTCGGGCGACTTCCTCGAAGATGCCACGCGAGTCGACTTCTTCATCCGCGAACGAGCTGGACACCCGCCCCCCTATTACCAGCACGAATGGCTCGGTCATCACGAAAGTGCCGAGCCCCGTTCGGGCGTGCCCGCCGCGCAGGTAGAGCTTGTCCAAGTTGTGATGCAGCACCGCCCCGAACCGTGAACGAGTATAGCGCGCATACGCCACCGACATCCGTTCCGCCAGCGCGTCCGCGAGTGTATCCGGATGGCCGATTCCTTTCCGCTCGACGACTTCGACGGGGAGATCCGCCGGGCTCTGCCCCAGGTGAACGCTGATGGGTTCTGAAGCCGGCGTTAGCATGCGGTGCGAGGGCATCTTAGGCTGAGAACCCCGGCTGGAGGTCGAAATCGATATCAGGGAGCGTTGGGCCGATCAGCAAGGGCGCGAGGCGTGCGTCCTCCTCTACGGTGTACCGTGCCCCGCGCCCGACAACGACGGGAACCGCCGCGTCGGTCTGCCCCATGAGGATGGACGCAGCGGACGCGAGCTCATCCACCCGGTTCATGAGCGGCTTGCTCGGGTTGCCGTAAAGGTCGGTTTCCCCCTCCGGCTCCTCCAAGTGCCGGATACCCGCAATCCCTATCGCGGCTCCGTACGCCCCGTCGCGCAGGTCGCTTCCGAACGAGTCCGAGATGATCACGGCGACGGTCGTGCCCGCCCCAGCGCGGATGCTGTCCCGTATGCGACGCGCAGACGCGTCGGGGTCTTCCGGCAGCAAAATGGCGAGGCCGGCGCTGCGGGGCGCAATGTTCGACATGTCCACCCCCGCGCCCGTGCCCTGAAAGCCGCGCCGGTCCACGGTAACCACGTGGCGCCCCTTCACATTCAGAACCGCCCTGGACTCGTCCAAGTAGAGCTGGCAGAGGCGCGCGTCGCGCCCGGTGCGCTCCGCAAGACGAAGCGCGCGCTCTCCGGGCGTCACGGTCGCCAGGTTGACGGTGCGGTCCTCGGCCTTCGATACGACCTTTGAAGCGATGACGACGACATCCCCGTCTTGGAAGATGAAGCCGTCGTCCCGCGCGGCCGCGAGAATAACGGCGGCCAGATCGTCGCCGGATTTGATCGCCGGGATTCCCGGCAGTGCTCGAAACATCAGGTCCCAGGTGCTCACGATTCGACTCCTGCGGTCAGGGTGTGGGAAGCGGCGGTCGCGCGGCTAAAAATCCGAGGATGAACGAAGCCGCGTCGTCATTTCCGCGGTGGCTTACCCGCGAGGCACGAGACGCGCCGTACTGGATAGCGACTTCGATGGCGCCGCGAAGCGAAGCCGCGTCGCGCCAATTCGGAACGGCGGAGACATGCGAGGAGAGCGCCGCCGCTGCCGCCGCGTTGTTCGCTTGCTCCGAGGCGCGGTGCGGATCGGCGGTTACCGGAAGAAACACGCTGGGAATCCCGCAATACAGGGCTTCCGCGCACGCGTTTCGCCCCGCCCGCGCAATGAACACGTCGTGCGTCGCGTACAGCGCCGTCAGCTCTACCGGCCCTCGCAACACCGTGAGCCACTCCTGACCGGCGCTGGCGGTATAGTGCCCATCCGCGCCGAGTACAACCGTGGCGCCGCTGATCCGCCGCTCTCCCGCCAGCCCGGACAGCGCATGTATGGTTGCGTGCAGCGCTTGGTCCGTCGCCTCACGGAATGCCGGGTTCACGCCCACGCTTCCGCCGCCCATACTGACGAGCGCGCGTGGCGAGCCCGCCCCGCCTGGAGACGAGGTTGGAAACAGCTTGGTGATGGCCGGAACTTCCAAGCATGGAACGCCGGGGATCACGTCCACCAGCCGCACCCCTGCCGAAGACAGGGTCGAGATCACGACGGCGCGGCAGTGCGCCAGAAGCAGTCGGTTGACCCGCCGGAACGCGTTCGGCGGTCCGATGAGATCATGAGGATTCGCGAGATAGACGACGGGAACACCCAGGTGGGCAAGGGTAACCGGGAGGAAGAACTCGCCGTCGACGAGAATCAGCTCCGCACCCACATCGCTGG
>DASVVI010000736.1:0-2238 GCA_036386635.1 Longimicrobium sp. | reverse complement strand
GATCGCCTTCGTGCTGGCGCTCTCGGTTGGGAACCACCTGATGGCGTTCCTGGCCGCGCCGGCGCTGGCGGTCTTCTTCCTGATGGTGAAGCCGCAGGTGTTCGCCAACTGGCGCATCTACGCCTTCGCCGCGCTGTTTGGGCTGCTGGGGCTTTCGGCGCACCTCTACCTGCCGCTCCGCTCAAACCTGCAGCCGGTGATCAACGAGGCGGCGCCGTCGTGCCCCAACCTCAGCTCGGCCATCATCAGCGTCGTCGGGTTCGGCAAGATCCACCTGCCGGGGGAGTGCCCGGACCTGTTCGCCTCCCTGGCGCGCGACCAGTACCAGAAGCCCCCGGTCGGCCAGCGGCAGGCGCCGTTCACCGCGCAGATGTCCAACTACTTCCAGTACTTCGACTGGCAGTGGGCGCGCTCCGTCAAGGGCGAGGACGGCTACTTCGGGGCGGGGCGGATCTTCATCACGATGATCTTCCTGGCGCTGGGCGGCTTCGGCGCGCTGGAGCACTACCGGCGCGACCGTAAGAGCTTCGCCTACATCGCCACGCTGTTCTTTACGCTGTCCGTGGGGCTCGTGTACTACATGAACTTCAAGTACGGGTTCATGCAGGTGCGCGCCTTCAACCTGGATCCGGAGCTCTCCGAGGTCCGCGAGCGTGACTATTTCTTCCTGGTCTCGTTCTCCCTGTGGGGGCTGTGGGCGGGGATCGGGCTCACGGTGCTCTGGCAGCAGCTGGCCGAAGCGCTGGGCGGGCGGCGCAACTCCGCGTACATGGCGGCGCCGGTGCTGCTGCTGGGCGCCATCCCGCTCGTCCTCAACTGGCAGTACGCGTCGCGCCGCAACGACTACACGGCGCGCGACTTCGCGTACAACATGCTGCAGTCGGTGGAGCCGTACGGCGTGCTCTTCACCAACGGCGACAACGACACTTTCCCGCTGTGGTACGTGCAGGAGGTGGAGGGGGTGCGGCGCGACGTGACGGTGATCGTGCTCTCGTACCTGAACACGGACTGGTACGCGAAGCAGCTTCGCGACATCACCAAGCCGTGCACGCGCCCTGGCCAGGCGGACGAGGACCCCACGCGCATCATCTGCCAGCGCCCCTTCGACGCCAGCAAGGCGCCCAAGTTCTACGATGGGCGCCGCATCCCCACGCGCTCCATCCTGCCGCTGACGGACAACGAGATCCGCGGCGTGATGAACCAGGGGGCATTCCTGACGCCGCAGGACATGGTGTTCGAGGCGCGCGGCATCCAGGCCGTGATCCCGGCGCAGCGGCCCATCACGCCGGCGGACCAGTTCCTCCTGACTATGGTGAAGCACGCCTGGGGCGACCGGCCGTTCTACTTCGCGGGCACCACCAACGTGCAGTTCGACCTGAATCTGTACCCCCACGTGGAGCGGCAGGGGATGGTGTTCAAGCTGGTGAACCCCCAGGACGCGGGGAAGGCGCTGCGGATGCCGGAGGGGCAGAACTACTCGGCGGTGCTGGGCGCGTACCTGGACCCGGAGCGCAACCGCCGCCTGGTGGAGGAGGCGTTCGAGTTCCACGCCGTCGAGAACCGCCCGCACTGGACCGACGACGCCACGCGCAACATCCCGATGCACTACTTCTACGCCCTCTCCGCCCTCGCGGTCGGCGAGGACATGTCCGGGCGGTCCGCCGAGGCGCAGAGGTACAAGGCGCGGGCGCAGGCTTTCCAGGCGCTCTCGGACCGCTGATTTCGCGGTTGCCGAAGCACGACGCGCCGACGCGCCGCTCCGGGAACCGGAGCGGCGCGTTTGGGTGTGTGCACAAGGTGGGCACCGGCGCTCGGGTGCCGGGGGCTAAAGCCCCCGGCTGGAACTACGCGAAGACCGCTGAAGCGGTCTGGGGCGCGGCGGGGTGTGGTGTGCGCCCGTGATATGGGCGCGATGAATCGCGGCCGTACCGGATCGGTGCGGCGCAAGGGGAGTTCTCCCCCTCACCCGCCCTGCGCCCCCGCAGGCGGGGGAGGGGGCCGGGGGGAGGGGGCTGGCCGATGTCGTTCCAAGCAGGCCCCGTTCGTCGTATAGGTAGAGGTGGGTGCCATCCGGCGTCCCGCCGCCAACCGAGTACCGGAGCATTCCAGATGATCGACACCCCGCAGATCACGCAGGCCGAGGCCAGGAACACCGCCATCACCCGCCTGACGGTGCCGCGGCAGGAGATCCGGAACGTGATGGGGCCGGCGATGAGCGAGGTGAAGAGCGCCGTCGCC
>DASVVI010000735.1:0-2278 GCA_036386635.1 Longimicrobium sp. | reverse complement strand
CCGGAGCCGCGGGCCGCGCCGCCGACGAGGATCCCATCGCACGCGCTGAGCGCCCGCATCCAGTCGCTGATCGACGAGCTCGCTCCGCCGCCCAGCGGCCTGGGGCTGCAGCGGCTCTGCCGCGAGTGGAACGTCCTGCCTCTGCATTCCAACAGCATCTATCTCTGGGCGCTCCGCCCGGACGGGGTGGTCTTCTGCATCGATCACGAGTCGTTTCGACAGGACGGCGAGCCGGAGACCGACCCGCACGCCCTGTACAGCGCCTTCGTGCACGGCGCCCAGACCCATCTGGAGCTGAGGGAGCTCATCCCCGATCCGCCCCGGGACATCGTGAAGTGCCAGCGCTGCGACGGACGTGGGTGGACCCGTGAGCCCGGCGAGCCGTACTCGACCGGTTGCCTCCGCTGCGCCGCGACGGGCTGGCACCAGAAGCCCGGCTCATCGTGAGGCGGGCGGTTCGTTCGTCTCGGCGGTCAGGGGTGAGGAACACACGTCCCCTACCCCCCGCGTGAGACGTACGCCTCCACGCGCCGCATCGCCGCCCGCATCCTCCCCGGCGCCCGCCTCCGCCGCCACCTCCTCTGGCGCTACTCACTGATCTGGGCAACGGAATAACAACAGCGGGCTCACGCGGGGAGGTAGAGCCACGGACGACAGAGATCCGTCCCGTGCGCACCGTCAGTTACGCCCCAAATCCGCATAACAGATCACATACGCGCGTTATCCCGCGGTTCCGCGAGGATATCAGGATCATCCGGCACGGTCGGACGCGCCCACCGCAGGTGCGGGCAAGGTGTTGGCCGACCGACAAACGCAGAGGTAGAGCGCATTCTCTGAAATTCCACGGTTCGGCATAACACTCCCCGGCAGATCGGGGTAAAGTACGGCCCGGACGCACAGAAGACGCGTAACGCTTGCGTGTATAGCCGCATTCCGTCTACTTAGAGAGTAGTTCGGCGGCTTACCTCGCGGCTCGCAGCCCGGGCGCTACATCGTGCCCGCCTACCCCAACCTATATTCAGATGAACTGGGCAACCGACCTAGCTAAGATGTTCACGCCACGCGACGGGGAGGCGAATCTTTTCGGTGTCATCCTGTACACGGATGCTCACGCGAACGTGAAGAAGGTTCTGCGCGACCAAGACTGCTGGGACGCTTTTGATGATGTCTCCGGTCCTCAATGGGCTGTCTTCGCAATTCGCACGAAGCAAGGCAAGCACGGGTTTCCAAGCTTTCCGAGAGGCACTGTTGGCTATATGGTACCGATCTGGAAGGAACCCCGGGAGAACCGTGAATTGATTGAGGCCTTCGAGCTGTCATCAACTGAGGGGCTTCCGTCACTGGTTGCCTTCAGCGAGGGGGACGACGGAACAGTCTACCGCACGGTGCAGAAGCTTGATGATTCCTCAAAGGATACTGCCTACTCCTCCATCAAGGAGGCCCTGGCGGAAGTTGCACGTGCTGTATCTCGCGTCCGTCCGGAGAACTTGCACGACGCTGAGGGCGTCCATACCGCCGTGGACTATGCAGTAACGAACGCCAAGGACTGGAAGGCGATGAAGCGATATTTCTCCACTTGGCGTGTTGTTAAGAGTTTGATGCCTTAATAAAGGTGGCTTCAAGGCCGCCCCAGCCATCGTAATAGGCGTTGCAGGCGACATTGCGGCCCGGCATTGTTCCGGAGGCAAGGACCGTCAGGCCGCGCGGACCTGAACTTGATCGTTCCGCGGCAGAGATCTGCTAGTTTCGTTAGCGCTCACCTCCTCCTATATTCAGGGAAACGATGCCCTATTATGTTCTCGAATCGTTTGAAGCAAACCTCAATGTAAGGGGCGCCACTTTGCGAGGAGTTCCGACAACCGGCTACTCTCCCGCAATCTGGCTGTACGTCGTCAACAGCGAAGAAGCCCCGCTAGATTGGCCCGAATCGCCAACCGGTCGAGGGTCGGGGCGTCGTCGTGCTCCTGCAGGTGTGGGGAACTGGTGGGTGGTCTTAGGACGTGGCGCCAAGGCCCGATCCGATGACGCCCTGCGCCTTTGCTCGACCCGGAACACCTTGCCTGCCGTGCCGAACGGATACTCATCCTTCAGTTGGCCTTGAGATCAGGGTGCAACGCTATCGGCGCGTTATCTCCCCGAGGCACGCCGCCGAGCCAAGTGTTGCAGCGGACGCCGGGCCTGAGCTACGCTGCATGCGCAGGCATCGGTGCGGCCCGGCGCCGCTGAACTTGGTGTTAGGCCGCTCTCAACCATTCCTTCGCCGCTAGGCCGAATGCAC
>DASVVI010000734.1:0-6420 GCA_036386635.1 Longimicrobium sp. | reverse complement strand
CAGGCGGTGCGCGCCCGCGCCGAGCAGCTTCAGGCACAGGCCGCCGGCGGCGCCGACTTCGCCGCGCTCGCCCGCCAGCACTCCGAGGACACCTCCAAGGACCAGGGCGGCGACCTCGGCTTCTTTGGCCGCGGGCAGATGGTGCCCACCTTCGAGCAGGCGGCGTTCGCGCTGCAGCCGGGGCAGGTGTCCAAGGTGGTGGAGAGCCCCTTCGGCTACCACATCATCAAGGTGGAAGAGCGCAAGACGCAGCCGCTCCCCGCCGAGCAGCGCCCGCAGTTCCGCCAGATGCTGGCGCGCCAGACGCAGGGCCAGGCCGTGCAGAAGTTCGTCGACTCCCTGACCACCGCCGCCAAGCCCGAGGTGCAGACCGGCGCGGTGAAGCAGATCAAGGAGATGGCGACGATGGAGAAGCTGCCCCTCAAGGGCCGCGCCGCCAACCGCACCCTCCTGGAGTACCGCGGCGGCGAGATCACCTCGGGTGAGGTGGCGACGGTGATGGAGCAGATCCCGTCCGCGCAGCGCAAGCAGGCCGCTTCGGCGCCCGACGACCAGGTGGAAGGCTTCCTGAAGCAGCAGGCCACCCGCGAGATCCTGCTGGCCGAGGCCAAGCGCCGCAACTTCAACCTGACGCGCGCGGCCAGCGACTCCATCCGCAACGACGCGCGCGCGGCGATCCGCGGGCTGCTGCAGGGCACGGGGCTCGGCACGCGCCGCATCCCCAAGGGCTCGGCCGGCAACGCGGCGATCGAGGAGCAGGTGCGCCAGCTCATCCAGGCCTTCCTCTCCGGCCAGGTGCAGCTCCAGCCGCTTGGCCGCCTGGGCCAGGCGCTCCGCGATTCGTACGGCTCCGAGGTCAACGAGGCCGCCTTCGCCCGCGTGGTGGAGCGGATGAAGGCGATCCGCGCCACGCAGCCGCAGCTCCCGCAGGGCCAGCCGGGGATGCCGCAGCAGGGGATGCCGCCCCAGGGCATGCCACCCCAGGGGCAGCCGCAGCAGGGCCAGCCGCAGGCGCCGCAGCAGCAGGGCGAGCCGGGCGAGCAGGTTCCGCAGGGTGCTCCGCAGGGCGGACAGCCGGCGCCGGCGCAGCCGTAGCAGGTGAGGGGCGCCGCGGGGGAACCCCTGCGGCGCTCCGGCATACAACAGGGCCGGCCCGGGCGGTGCATCCGCCCGGGCCGGTCGCTTCCGGGTGGCACGGGCCGCCCACTCCCGCAGTCCCAAGACCAGCTCATGCGCAACCGAATCGCGGCGCTCGCCGCCATCGCCACCCTTTTCGCCGGCTCGCCGCTCGTGGCCCAGACCGTCCCTGCCGCCCAGCCGGGCGAGGAGCTGGTGGACCGCGTGGTGGCCGTGGTGGGCGACACCACGCTCCTCTTCTCGGACGTCCAGCAGGGGCTGGAAGCGTACCGCGAGTCGGGGCGCGAGATCCCCACCGACCCGGCTCAGCGCGCCGCGCTCATCCGGCAGATCGTGGAGCAGCGCGTCAGCGACCTGATCCTGCTGGAGGCCGCGCGCGCTTCAGGGATGACGGTCAACGAGCTTGAAGTGAACGAGGCGGTGGAGCGGCAGCTCACCCAGGTGAAGCAGCGCTTCAACGGCTCCGAGGCGGAGCTGTCGCGCGCGCTGCAGGCCTCCGGCCGCACGCTGGAGGAGTACCGGCGCGACCTGACGCGGCAGATCACCGACCGCACGATGATCGACCGCTACGCGCGCCAGGAGGTCGCCAAGCGCCCCCGCCCCACCATCGCCGAGTCGGACGCCCGCGAGTTCTTTGAGGGCGTGCGCGCGTCGGTGGGCACGCGCCCCGCGACCGTCTCCTTCGAGCAGGTGCTGGTGAAGCCGCTCCCCTCCGACTCGGCCAAGGCGCGCGCGCGCCGCACCGCCGAGGAGGTGCTGGCGGAGCTGGGCCGTGGCGGCGATTTCGAGGTGCTGGCGCGCCGCTACTCGGCCGACGCATCCAAGGAGCAGGGCGGCAGCCTGGGATGGTTCCGCGAGGGGCAGATGGTGCGTCCCTTCGAGGTCGCGGCCTACTCGCTGCGCCCCGGCCAGACGTCGGGGATCGTGGAGACGGAGTTCGGCTTCCACATCATCCGCCTGGACCGCATCCGCGGGCCGGAGCGGCAGGCGCGTCACATCCTGATCCGCCCGGAGATCACGCCGGAGGACATCGCCGCCGCCCGCACCCGCGCGGACTCCATCGCGACGGCGGTGCGCGGCGGGGCTTCGCTGAGCACGTTCGCCGCGGCCACCAACACGCCGGCGGACCAGCGCGTGAACCGCAACATCCCGGTGGCGCAGCTTCCGCCCGCGTACGCCGCCCCGCTGGCCACCGGCGAGGCGAACACGCTGGTGGGGCCGTTCGAGGTGGCGAGCGCGCAGGGCGCCCCCTCCTTCGCCATCGTGCGCATCATGGAGCGCCAGGCCGAGGGGCAGTACGAGTACGCCGACGTGGCGGACCGCGTAAAGGAGCGCATGGCCGAGCAGCGCCTGGAGGAGCAGCTCCTGGCCGAGCTGCGCCGCACCACGCACGTCGTCATCAACCTCTGAGGCGATGGCGGACGAAGCGCTCCGTGTAGACGTCCTCCTTCACCGGCTCTGCCTGACGAAGAGCCGCAGCGAGGCGAAGACGGCATGCGAGGCGGGCGCCGTGTCGCTGGATGGCCGCGACGCGCGCCCCAGCGACACCGTGCTCCCGGGCCGGCGGATCACCATCCGCTACCCGCGCCGCACGCTTCAGGTGGAGCTCCTCGCCCTCCCCGGCAAGAGCGTCTCCAAGGCCGCCGCCCGCGACCTCTACAAGGTCCTGAGCGACGAGCGCACCAAGGACGATCTGGCATTCTAACGCCCCCGCGAGCCAGATCGGCGCGCGGGGGCGGTTTCGTCCTGTCTCCCAAGCATCCAAATTGTCTCACGCCGAGACGCGGAGACGCAGAGAGAGAAACAGCAAATCTCACACAGAGACACAGAGGCACAGAGAAAGACCTCCTTGCCTTTCCTCTGTGTCTCCGTGTCTCTGTGTGAGCCATGTAGTTGCAGTTCTCCCGCGTCTCCGCGTCTCCGCGTGAGGCCGCAGTTTCTTTGATGGAGCACAGAAGCATGGGGACACGCCCACGTATCGCCGTGACGCTGGGAGATCCGCGCGGAATCGGGCCTGAGGTGGTGGCGGCGGCGCTCGCGGATCGGGAGGTCGCGGCGGCGGCGGAGTACGTGCGCGTGGGGCCGGAGCACCTGCTGGGCGGGGCGGAGGATGTGGCGGTGGGGAGGTGGGCGGTGGAAGATGGCGTCGCGGCGGCGGGGAGAATCGCGGGGGAGGCGATCAGGCGCGCCACGGAGATGGCGATGGCGGGGGAAGTGGATGCCGTGGTCACCGCGCCGATCGACAAGTCCGCCTTTCACGCTGGCGGGTGGCACTACCCGGGGCACACCGAGATGCTGCGCGACCTCGCCGGCGTCCCCGAGGTCGCGATGATGATGGCGGCGGAGCGGACGGCGCTCGGCGGACCGCTGCGCGTCGTCCTCGCCACCACGCACCTGGCGCTGCGCGACGTCCCCGCCGCGCTCTCGGCCGGGCTGCTGGTGCGGCAGGCCGAGCTCACGCACCGCGCACTGCGCGACCACTGGGGTATCGCGGAGCCGCGCGTGGCCCTGTGCGCCGTGAATCCGCACGCGTCGGACGGCGGGTTGTTTGGCGACGAGGAGGAGCGGATCGTGGAGCCGGCGCTCAGGATGCTGGCGGAACTCGGCGTGAAGGCGTTCGGCCCGGTTCCGGCGGACACGGTGTTCACCCGCGCGGTCCGTGGCGAGTTCGACGCGGTGATCGCGCCGTACCACGACGTGGGGATGGCGGCGTTCAAGACGGCGGCGTTCGGGAGCGGGGTCAACGTCACCCTGGGCCTTCCCTTCCCCCGCACCTCGCCGGACCACGGCACGGCTCTCGACATCGCGGGCAGGGGGATTGCCGACCCGTCGTCCACGCGCGAGGCCGTGCTGCTGGCCGTGCGCATGTGCCAAACCGTTTGACAGCGGCGCAAAACCCGGCTAAGTTGGACCCACACCGACAGTTCCCTCCAGCAGTGCCCCGGTCCTCCCGTGATCAGGCTTTCATCCGTATCCAAGGAGTACGCGCGCTCGGGCGCCGCGCTCCGGGACCTGTCGTTCCACGTCCGCAAGGGAGAGCTCGTCTTCCTCACCGGCCACTCCGGCGCCGGCAAGAGCACCGTCATGCGCCTCATCCAGATGGCCGAGATGCCGACGAGCGGGGAGGTGCGCGTCTCGGGCTTCTCGTCCAAGCTCATCCGCCAGCGCGACATCCCCATGCTGCGCCGCAAGATGGGGGTCGTCTTCCAGGACTTCCGCCTCCTGCGCGACCGCACCGCCGAGGAGAACGTCGCCTTCGCGCTTGAGGTGACGGGTAAGAAGCGCACCGCCATCGCGCCGCTCGCGCACCGCGTGCTCACGCAGGTGGGGCTGGCGCACAAGGCGCGCGCCTATCCGGACGAGCTCTCCGGCGGCGAGCGCCAGCGCGTGGCCATCGCGCGCGCCCTGGTGAACGAGCCGCTCCTCCTGCTGGCCGACGAGCCGACCGGGAACCTGGACGAGTGGGCGGCCAAGGGCGTCTTCGAGATCTTCCGCGAGATCAACTCGATGGGGATGACCGTCCTGATGGCCACCCACGACCTTGACCTGGTGCGCGCCCACCCGCAGTACCGGGTGATCGAGCTGAGCCAGGGCGCCGTGGTCTACGACAGCGCCCCCACCCCCGCGGCACGCGAACCCCAGCAGGCCTGAACCCCATGTCGTACGCGCTCCGCGAGGCGCTCGCCGCCTTCCGCCGCACGCCGCTGCTGACGATGCTGTCGGTGGTGGCGATCGCCTTTTCGCTCTTCATCGTAGGGCTCTTCGGCCTCACCGCCTTCAACATCTCGCAGGCCGTGCGCGAGGTGGAGAACAAGGTGGAGGTGGTGGGCTACCTCCGCGACGACGCCACCGCCATGCAGCTCCAGCTGGCGCAGGACGAGCTCCGCCGCCTTCCCGAGGTGCAGGAGCTCCGCTACGTCACCAAGACGGAGGCGCTGGCCACGGCGATGGAGGAGATGAAGGAGTTCCGCGACGTCTTCACAGACCTGGAGAGCAACCCGCTCCCCGCGTCGCTGGAGGTGCGGCTGCGCCCCGGCCAGAGCTCGCCCGAGGCGGTGTCGCGCGTGGCGAAGCGGCTGAAGGCGTACGCCTTCGTGGAGGAGGTGGACTTCGGCGACGGATGGGTGGAGAAGATCTACACCATCCGCCGGCTCTTTGGCGCGGCGGCCACGGCCATCGGCGGGGCGTTCGCGCTGGTGGCGGGGATCATCATCGCCACCGCCATCCGCATCGCGGTCTTCGCGCGGCGCGAAGAGATCTCCATCATGCGCCTGGTGGGCGCCACCGACGGCTTTGTGCAGCGGCCGTTCGTGCTGGAGGGGGTCATCACGGGGCTGCTGGGCGGGGTCGCGGCCGCGGCGCTCACCTGGGTCGCCTTCGCGGCGCTGAACCGCTACCTCTTCGCCCTCAAGTGGCTCCCCTCGGAGTGGATCGTGGGCGTGGTCGTCGCGGGGACGGTGTTCGGCTTCCTGAGCAGCATCGTGGCGGTGCGCCGCCACCTGGAAGCGGTCTGACGGTGCGCCCCGCCCGCGCCTTCGCCGCGCTCCTGCTGGCCGTGGTCCTTCCCCTCGCGGCGATCGCGCAGCAGCGCGCGCCGCAGCAGGAGATCTCGGAGAGCCAGCGCCGCCTGCAGGAGATCCGCCGCGAGCGCCAGGAGCTGCGCGGCGAGCTTCAGCGCATCCGCGGGCAGGTGCACGACGTCAACGCGGAGCTCAACATCATCCGCCGCCAGGCCACCGTCTCGGCCAGCGTGGTGAGCGAGCTGAACCTGCAGCTCAGCGAGACGCAGAAGAAGATCGAAGCCACCACCGCCGAGCTGACCACCACGCAGATGCGGCTGGCGGAGAAGAAGTCGCTCCTCAACCGCCGCCTGCGCGACCTGTACAAGCGCGGCCCACTGCACGCGGCGGAGGTGCTGCTCTCGTCGCGCTCCTTCGCGGACCTCCTCAACCGCTACAAGTACCTGCACCTCGTTGCCCAGCGAGACCGCGGGCTGGTGAACGAGGTGGAGGAGCTGTCGCGCCAGCTCACCCTGCGCGAGCAGGAGCTGCGCCGCAGCTACAACGACATCCAGTACCTGCAGAACGAGCGCAGCGACGAGCACCAGCAGCTCCGCAGCCTCCAGGGCGAACGGGGCGAGACGCTCAACGTGCTGCAGAAGCACGAGCGCTCCACCACCGCCCAGCTCGCCGAGTTGGCGCGCGACGAGCGCCGGCTGACCGGCCTCATCGCCACGCTGGAGGCCCGCCGCCGCGAGGCCGAGCGCCGCTAGCGCGACCGGCT
>DASVVI010000733.1:0-4906 GCA_036386635.1 Longimicrobium sp. | reverse complement strand
GGCCGAGCTTCGCGGATCAGAACGAAAGAAAGGAACAAAATTTTACCCGGCGGGCTGCCTAAAGTCAATCGCTACATGTGGCGTCATCCGATTGCCGCCGGCCTCCGGAGGAACAGAGAAGCCACAGAGAGCGCTTCCGCTTTTCTCTCCGCGCCTCCGCGAGATCAGCCGGCGGTCCGTGCCCGCTCCATCACCATGTTGCGGATGCGGGTCTCCAGCGCGCCGGTGGAGGAGCACTGCACCGACTCGCCGCTCAGCGTGACGGGGCGGGCCGTGGCCTGGAGCGTCGTGGCGAGCGCGGTGGCACCCGTCCCCTGCGCCTTCACGAAGGTCAGCATGGAGATCTGCAGCTGGTACGTCTCCGCGTTCGGCCCGCCTTGCGAGTTGCCGCAGTTGAAGTACCGCGAGAGCAGCACACCCCCCAGCCGCCCTCGGGCCCGCAGGCTCGGGTTGCCGATCCGGTGCTCCTCTTCGTTCCGGTCGGTGACGGGGACCTGGAGCGAGTCGTACACGGCCGGGAGCGCGCCCCACACCCGCTCGAGGGCGTGCGGAACGACGTCGATTCGCGGCCCCTCCGCCGTCCCGGTGGTCACGCGCAGCCCCCGGCTGTTGTTCATCCCCGCGATGTGCACGGACTGCTCGGCCCCCCCGCTCCCCGCCGAGCCGGAAGAGGCGCACGCCGAAAGTCCCACCAACGCGATCGCTACGATGCCGCGCATGCGTCCTCTGCGGAGCGGGTGAAGGAGTGGATTCTGTCACCGCAAGAGTAAGCCGCTCCAGGCGTCGCGTCCAGCTAAATCGCGAGCCGCGCAACCAGACGGTGCCTCGCGTGCGCTCACCCCGCCGGGTAGTGCGCCGCTGCATCCCTAACTTCACACCGTAGCCTCTGAAGACGGTGAGGTCACATCAGACAGTACGTATTCATAGAGGTGGGCATCAAACTGGCCTCTGGTAAGCACTTAGCATATATCCAGTGTGAATTGGACTCACAATTCACACAATTCACGAGAGCGGGTCGGCCGACGCGGTCCACGGGCGCAACGAAACACCCCCCTCTCGCCGCAGAAGGGGGTGTTCGTGTCTCGCGAGGCGATGCCTTCAGCCCTGCGCCGGCTCGGGCCGCGGAAAGAGCACCTCGCCCGCGCCCACCTTCCATCCGCCCACCGTCAGCCCATCCAGCTCGTCAAAGGAGGGAAGCGCACGCCCGCTCCCCAGGCGGCCCCATAGCTCCTCCATCTTGGACGGCATGAAGGGCGAGAGCAGCGCCGACGCCACCGCCAGCGCACGCACCAGCGCGGCGAGGGCGGCGTACAGGTCGGTGGCGCGATCCGGGTCCTTGGCCAGCTTCCACGGCGCCACCGCCTGAACGAACGCGTTCGCCGCGGAGACCAGGCCGAGCGCGGCGGCAGCGCCCTCGTGCAGCAGCAGCGCGTCCATCGCGCGGCGGTACTCCGCCAGCGTCTCGGCAATGCGCGCGTCGATCTCGGGGTGCGCGGCGTCGGGGACGAGCCCGCCGCAGTACTTGTCGACCATGGAGATGGTGCGGCTCGCCAGGTTCCCCAGCCCGTTCGCCAGCTCCGATGTGTAGCGCTCGGTGAAGCGCTCCCAGCTGAAGTTGCCGTCCGCGTCCCACGGCACTTCGCGCATCAGGAAGTAGCGGAAGGCGTCGGGGCCGAAGCGGTCGATCACCTCGCCCAGGTCCAGCCCCACCCCCGCCGACTTGCTGAAGCGCTCGCCGCCCAGCGACACGAAGCCGTGCCCCCACACCCGCTCCGGCAGCGGGAGCCCGGCGCACTGCAGCATCGCCGGCCAGATGACGGCGTGCAGGCGCGTGATGTCCTTGCCCACCACGTGCAGCTGCGCCGGCCACCACGCCTCCCAGTCGCCATCGGGATAGCCGGTGTCCGTCAGGTAGTTGGGGAGCGCGTCGAACCACACCCACGTCCCCTGCTCCACGCCGTCGGAGGTGGGGCGGGGGAAGGGGATCGCCCACGACAGGCGCGCGCGGGTGACGGAGATGTCCTCCAGCCCGCCGTCGATCAGCGCCAGGATCTCGTTGCGCCGGCTCTCGGGCTGCAGGAACTCGGGGTGCAGGTCGAAGTGGCGGCGCAGGAACGCACCGTACGCGGAGAGCCGAAAGAACCAGTTGCGCTCCTCCGTCCATTGCAGCTCGCGCGTGGGGTGCAGGATGCAGCGGCCGTCCTCGATCTCGTGGTCGCGCTTGAAGAGCTCGCATCCCACGCAGTAGTACCCCTCGTACGCCTTCTCGTAGAAGTCGTTGGGGTTCCGCTCCAGGCACAGCTCGATCAGCGCCCCTACGCCGCGCCTGTGGTGCGCGTCCGTCGTGCGCACCCAGCGGTCGTTGGAGATGCCCAGCCGCTCCCAGGTGGCGCGGAAGCGGCCGGAGAGCCGGTCCACCAGCGCCTGGGGGTCGACCCCCTCGGCGGCGGCGGCCTGGGCCACCTTCTGGCCGTGCTCGTCCATCCCCATGCAGAAGCGCACCTCGTCGCCCATCAGGCGGCGCGAGCGCGCGATGACGTCGGCCCCGATCTTCTCGAAGGCGTGCCCCAGGTGCGGGTCGCCGTTGGCGTAGTCGATCGCGGTGGTGATGTAGAACCGGCTCACTCGGGTCTCTGCTCCGGCGCCTTGCGTGGGCGGCGCGGCGGGCGCTGCTGCTGCGCCGGCGTGGGAAGGGGGGGCGCGGGCTCCACGGGCACGGCCTCGCGCGCGCCGGCGGGCTGCACCACCGTCTCGGCCTTGAGCGTGTCCAGGTCCACCACGCGGCGCTGGCGGTTCTCGTCCTGCAGCGTCACCAGGTTGCGCCAGATGTCGATGGAGACCACACGCTCGGCGCCGTTGACCGTGCGCAGCGTCTTCCCCTCGCGGGGAAAGCGCTTGCGGGCGGCCAGGTAGGCGTCGTGCTCGTATGTCAGGCAGCACATCAGCCGGCCGCAGGTGCCGGAGATCTGCTGCGGGTTCAGCGAAAGGCTCTGGTCCTTGGCCAGCTGAAGGGAGATCGGCTTGATCTCGCGCAGCCAGGTGGCGCAGCACAGCTCGCGCCCGCACCTGCCCACGCCGCCCAGCTGCGCCGCCTCGTCGCGCACGCCGATCTGCTTGAGCTCGATGCGGGTGCGGAAGGCGCGCGCCAGGTCGCGGACGAGCTGGCGGAAGTCCACCCGGCGCTCGGCGGTGAAGTACACGGTGAGCTTGTTCCGGTCCCACTGCCACTCGGCGTCGGAGACCTTCATGTGCAGCCCGTGCTGCTGCACCATCTCGCGCGTGGTGCGGCGGATGCGGTCCTCGTCCGCGCGCAGCTCGTACAGCTGCTGCACCTCTGCGGGGTCGGCGCGGCGCAGGACGGCGGCGCTGGGCTCGGACGAGCACTTGGCGCGCGCGGCCCCGCCCATGGTGCGCACGCGGCCCAGGTCACGCCCGCGCTCCACCTCAACCAGCACCCAGTCGCCGGTGCGCAGGGTGGGATCGGTGGCGGCGAAGAAGCCTTTCCGCATCCCCTTGAACGCCACTTCCACCAGGTGGGGTGTGTTTTCGGGGGACGGGAGGGGCTGGAATACCGGAAGCTCGAGACTCACCGGGGACTTCTCCAGGTCTATGCGCACGCCGGCGGGACCGGCGGAGCGGTTACGGAAGGGTGCGTGAGTGCGTGAGTGCGTGAGTGCGGAACAGTAGTGCCTGGTGCCTAGTGCCTAGTGCCTAGTAACAGCCGACACGCCGCTGGGCACTCGCACTCCGAACGCAGAACTCAACTCGCACTAACTAACGCACTAACGCACTAACGCACTAACGCACTAACGCACTACCAGCGGGGTCAGCGGGCCTGGACGGTCCGCCACTCCCCCATCGCCATGTACTTCTTCCAGCGGGCGGCCCGCAGCACGTCGACGGGCAGGTCGCGCAGCTCGCCCAGGTGGCGGAGCAGCACGTCCTTGAGCGACTGGGCGGTCACCTCCCAGTCCGAGTGCGCCCCGCCCGTGGGCTCGGGGATCACCTCGTCGATCACGTTGAGCTGTTTCAGGTCGCCGGCCGTGACGCGCATGGCCTCGGCGGCCTTTTCGCGCTCGTTGCCGCTCTTCCACAGGATGGCGGCGCACCCTTCCGGCGAGATCACGGAGTAGACGCTGTTCTCCAGCATCAGCACCCGGTCCGCCACGCCGATGGCCAGCGCCCCGCCCGACCCGCCCTCGCCGATGACGACCGCGACGCTGGGCACCTTGAGCCCCGCCATCTCGCGCAGGTTGCGCGCGATGGCCTCGGCCTGGCCCCGTTCCTCGGCCCCGATGCCGGGGTACGCGCCCGGCGTGTCGATCAGCGTGATGAGGGGACGGCGGAACTTCTCAGCTAATTTCATCAAACGTAACGCTTTACGGTAGCCCTCCGGGTGGGGCATGCCGAAATTGCGCAGGAGGTTCTCCTTCATGTCGCGGCCTTTCTGCTGGCCGATGACCATCACGGGCTCCCCTTCGAGCCGCGCCCACCCGCCCACCACCGACGCGTCGTCGCGGAACTGTCGGTCGCCGGCGAGCTCGATGAAGTCGGTGAACATGAGCTGGAGGTAGTCCAGCGTATAGGGGCGCCGGGGGTGCCGCGCCACCTGCACCCGCTCGATGGGCGACAGGTTGCGAAAGGTGTCGGTCTTGAGGTCGTGGAGCTTGCGTTCCAGGGAGCGCAGCTCGCTGGTCACGTCCAGCCCGCGCTCGCGTGCCAGCGTGCGCAGGTGGCCGATCTGGTCTTCGACCTCGGCGATCGCGCGTTCGAAATCGAGATGGGCTACAGTCGCCAACGTTCTGATCCTCAGTCATGGGGGGACCCTCACCCCCGCTCGTTCCTCGCTGCCCCCTCTCCCGATAACAGGAGAGGGCTGCGCCCTCACGTTATCGAGAGAGGGGGC
>DASVVI010000732.1:0-7359 GCA_036386635.1 Longimicrobium sp. | reverse complement strand
TCCAGCGAGAGCTCGCTGGCGGCCACGCGGCGGAGGGCGCGGATCGTGTCCACCGGCTCCGCCATCTCGTCCGCGATCTCCTCGTCCGTCGGAGAGCGGCCGAGCGTCTGGGTGAGCGCCGTGTCCACACGCGACAGGCGCACCAGGTTGGAGTTCTGGTTCAGCGGGATGCGCACGGAGCGGGTCTGCTCCGCGAGCGCCTGCAGAACCGTCTGGCGGATCCACCACACGGCGTAGGAGATGAACTTCACCCCCTTGTCCGGATCGAACTTCTTGACGGCCTTCAGCAACCCTTCGTTGCCGATGCAAACCAGCTCTGCCAGCCCAAGGCCGCGGCCCTGGTACTTCTTCACGTACGAGATGACGAACCGCAGGTTGGCGGTTACCAGCCGCTCGGCGCAGGCTTTGTCGCCGGCGCGCGCGCGGTGGGCGAGTGCTCTCTCTTCCGCCGGATCATCGATCAGCGGGTACTTCTCCACGTCGTGCAGGTACTGGTCGAAGGAGTCGAGTGCCCGGGAGCTTAAGAACATGTAGACTCGTTCCTTTCAAAACAACGAAAGCAGCGACGCCTCGTTGGTGTTCGAGGCGTGCTGCTTTCTGGTGACGCCCTCTAGGGCAGTCTCTGCGAGAGTCCCTTCATAGCGGGCGAATCTATGTTGTCAATAGGGGATTGTAAACCCCCTCGTGTGGACGGCGCGGCTACCGCCCCTAGCGGTTCACTCCGTCCACGGCCCAAGGGAATGCGCATCCGTTTACTCCGGCGCCGGCCCAAAGACCAGCGCTGCGTTGATTCCGCCGAAGCCGAACGAGTTGGAGACGACGTAGCTCACCGGCCGCTCCGCCCCTTCGCCCGTGACGTACGGCAGGTCGCATCCCTCGCCCGGCGCTTCCAGGTTCAGCGTCGGCGGAATCCAGCCGCGCTGGATGACGAGGGCGCTGATGGCGGCCTCCACCGCCCCCGTGGCGCCCAGGCAGTGCGCGTGGTACCCCTTGGTGCCGCTCACCGGCACCGCGTCCGCGTGCTCGCCCATCACGGTGCGGATCACGCGGCTCTCGGTGCTGTCGTTGAGCGGGGTGGACGACGCGTGGGCGTTGACCCAGTCCAGCTCCTCCGGCGCCACGCCGCCCACCTCCAGCGCGCGGCGCATGGCGCGCACGGCCTGGGCGCCGTCCGGCCGGGGGGCCGTCATGTGGTGCGCGTCGTTGGAGGTGCCGTACCCCAGCACCTCGGCGTAGATGCGCGCCCCGCGGGCCCGGGCGTGCTCCAGCTCCTCCAGCACCAGCACCGCGGCGCCCTCGCCCATCACGAAGCCGTCGCGCTCCGCGTCGAACGGGCGGGAGGCGTGCTGCGGGTCGTCGTTGCGGGTGGACATGGCGCGGATGATGGCGAAGGCGCCGTAGCAGAGCGGCGCCAGCGGCGCCTCCACCCCGCCGGAGAGCACCACCTCAGCCTCGCCGTCGCGGATCAGCCGCCACCCGTCGCCGATGGCGATGGCGCCGGACGCGCAGCTCATGCCGTTGGTGGAGTTGGGGCCGGTGAAGCCGAACTCGATGGCCACGTTGCACGACGCGGCGCCGTTGAACACGGCCAGCGCCAGCATCGGGTCAACGCCGCGCACGCCCCTGCCCACGTAGCTGGTGAACTGCGTCTCGCCGTACGCCACGCCGCCCAGCGCGCTCCCCATCTGCACGCCGACGCGCTCGGGGTCCTCGCCGGCGGGGTCGAGCGCGGCGTCCTCCAGCGCCTGGCGCGATGCGGCCACGGAGAACTGCGCGTAACGCTCCATGCGCCGCGCGCGGTTGCGCTCCATGTACGTCTCCGGATCGAAGTCGTCCACCTGCGCGGCGATGTGCGAGCGGAAGGGGGTCGGGTCGAAGCGGCTGATGCGCCGCACCGCCGACTCGCGCTTCCTGAGCCCGCCCCACATCTCCTCCACCCCGGTGCCGATCGGTGTGATGGCCCCGATCCCGGTGATGACGACCCGCCGCGGCGCCGGACGCCGGTCTTCTGAACGCTGGATCATGTGCTCGCTGCCGAGGGGAGCCTGGCGATGAAACGGCGGCGCGGGTCGGCCGCCCTCTCCGTCCCGCGCATCCTGCTTTCCCGCTGATACCCCGCACCGCGCGGTTCGTGCGTCACGGCGCTTCCACCGCCCTCTTGATCCCCGCCAGCGTGCGCGATGCGACGGCGTGGATGAAGACCGGGCCGATCACGGCGTCACCTATAACGCGCCGCGCGCCGCCTGGAAGGGGCCAGCGGGGGCCCGTCGCCCATTCGTGCACGATCCTGACCCGCGTGTTGCCGTCCGGCAGGCCGGTGAAGCTCCACTCGACCTCCATCCCGGTGGTGATGCCGTCCACGTGGCGGTAGAGGACGACGGGGCGCGCCTCGTCCACCGTCATCTCGCTGACCCACCAGACGGGCCAGGGAAGCGGGCCGAAGTCGCGGCGCGCCGCCATCTCCACGAGCCCGGTGCCGAAGCCGTCCTTGCGCTGGAAGCGGACCCAGCGGTAGTGCGGCAGCCAATCCGGCCATCGCTCCACGTCCGCGCCGAAGCGGAAGCAGCGCTCCGGCGTGGCGTTGATGACGATCTCGTCGACGGTCAGCACGTCAGCGCGGCATGAAGTCGGTGTCGTCCGCGATGCCGCGGCAGAAGGCGGCCATCAGGCGGATGACGGCCTCCACGTCGTCCAGCGACACGATCTCGTTGGGCGAGTGCATGTAGCGGTTAGGGATGGAGATGACCCCCGTGGGAATGCCGCCGCGCTGCAGGTAGACCGCGTCCGCGTCCGTCGAGGTGAACTTGGGCGAGGCCTGGATGGTGTACGGGATCCCCTCGCGCTCCGCCGTCTCCGCCAGCCGCTCGAAAACCATGGCGTGGATGGCGGAGCCGCGTCCCAGCACGGGGCCGCTCCCCAGCTTGTGCTCGCCCACCTGCTTCTTTTCGATCCCCGGCGCGTCGGTGCTGAAGGTGACGTCCACCACCAGCGCCACCTGCGGGTCCAGATGGAAGGCGGAGGTGCGCGCGCCGCCGCCGTGGTAGCCGATCTCCTCCTGCGTCGTCGCGACAGCCGTCACTTCGGAGCGCAGTGCGCCGGCGTCGCGCGCGAGCTCGCGGAGCGCTTCCAGCACCACGAAGGCGCCGATGCGGTTGTCGATCGCGCGCGAGGCGATCAGCCCATTCCCCAGCTCCACCAGGCGCGCGTCCACCACACCGGGGTCGCCCACGCGGATGCCGCGCGCGGTCGCGTCGTCGCGGTCACGCGCGCCGACGTCCACCCACAGCTCGTTGAGCTTGGAGGCCTTCTCCTTCTCATCCGGCTTCATCAGATGGATCGGCTTCTTGCCCACCACTCCCAGCACGTCGCCTCGGCGGGTGAGGAAGCGGATGCGCTGCCCAACGAGCACCTGCGGGTCCCATCCGCCGATCCCGTCGATGTAGAGGAAGCCCTCTTCATCCACGTGCGTCACCATCACGCCGATCTCGTCGATGTGCCCCGCGAGCATCACGCGCGGCCCCGCGCCCCCGACCGACGCGAGCGAGTTGCCGTGCACGTCGGACGAGACGCGCGCGCCGGTGGATTCGGCCTCGGCGCGCCACACGCGGGCGGCGGCGGTCTCGAAGCCGGAGGGTCCCGGCGCGTCCAGCAGCCGTTTGAGGAACTCGAAAATGCGGTCTTCCATTATGATGTCGGAATGAAGGTCAGCGGTCGGTTTCGTTCGCGGCCTCGGCGGCGCGGCGCGCTACCTCCGGAGTGTAGGCATGGTAGAGGTGCTTGACCAGCACTTCTTCCGCGTACACCTCGGGGGGGAGCTCTTCCAGCGCCGCGAGCGCGCGCAGGGCCTCGGCCTGGCGCTCGGTCAGCTGGAGCTTGAACGGCTCACGGGGCATCGGATCTCACGTCGTATGAAGGCTGCAAACGGGCGCAATCGTGTGTTCAGTGCGGCCGGCGGTGCGCATCGTGGCACGGGCGCGATAAATCGCGCCCCTACGGATCGCCGGGGGTGGGGGCCTCAAGGCATTCCATCCCGGAGCTGCTCCGCGTCGTCCACGGTGGAGTAGAGCTCGAGGAATCCGCTCAGGATGCGATGGGTGAGCCCCCACACCAGGTGCCCGCGGGCGCCGTACGCGGGGAACGACATCACCGTGCCGTCACCCATCTCGTGCAGGTACTCCGCGGCGGCGCCGGGCTCGGACAGCTCGGTGAGCGTCACCCAGATCGCCAGCGCCACCTCCTCGTTCGGCTCCGCCTCGGTGCCGGCGGGGACGGCGAAGACAAAGGGCGCCACCGTGATGCGCGGCGCGCGTTCGCTCATCGGGGTCAGCACGTCCAGCGGGCCCAGGAGGCGCCCGGCGGCCCTCACGTCGATCCCCACCTCCTCCAGCGTCTCGCGGGCGGCGGTGGCGGCGTCGTCCTCGTCGCCGGGGGCGGCGCGGCCGCCGGGGAGCGCCATGTGGCCGGACCACGGATCGCCCTCGCGCTCGGCGCGGCGGATCAGGAGGAGCTCGAGGTCGTCTTCCACGGGGCGCACCAGCAGCGCGACCGCGGCGGAGGGGACCTCGCCCTCCACCTCCACCATGCGCGGCGGGCGCGCCGCGATGGCCCGCGCCAGCCCTTCGATCCGCTCGTCTTCCACGCCTCTCCTCCGCTCCACCCCGCGCCTTGCCCACGGACGGGCGAGAGGTTATCACATCCCGTTCGCTTCGGCAACGTTTCGCCCTTCAACGCACCGGCAATTCCACGATGGTCGCGCTATCCGACATCGAAGCCGCCCGCGCCCGCATCCACGGACAGGTAGTGCTCACCCCGTGCACTCCGTCCGAGATCTTCGGCGAGATGTTCGGCGGGCACGCGTGGTTCAAGTTCGAGAACCTGCAGCGCACCGGCTCGTTCAAGGAGCGCGGCGCCCTCAACCGCATGTTGGCGCTCTCCCCGGAGGAGCGGGAGCGCGGAGTGATCGCGGCCAGCGCAGGCAACCACGCGCAGGGCGTCGCTTATCACGCCCAGCGCCTCGGAATTCCGGCCACCATCGTGATGCCGGAGCGCACGCCGCTGGTCAAGGTAAGCGCCACGCAGGGGTACGGCGCGCGTGTCATCCTGCACGGCTCCGTGTACGACGAGGCGATGGCCGAGGCGCTGCGCATCCGCGAGGAGGAGGGGCTGACGCTGATCCACCCCTTCGACGACCCGGCCATCATCGCGGGGCAGGGGACGATCGGGCTGGAGCTGCTGGAGCAGTGCCCGCAGATGGACGTGGTGGTCGTGTCGGTGGGCGGCGGCGGGATCATCGCGGGAATCGCGGCAGCCATCAAGTCGGTGCGCCCCGAGGTGCGGGTGATCGGGGTGGAGGCGGGCGTCCTTCCCGCGGCGTTGCGGGCGCGCGAGGCCGGCGAGGTGGTCACCATCCCCCCCGCCGAGACGATTGCGGAGGGGATCGCCGTGCGCAGGATCGGCGACCACACCTTTGCGATGATCGAGGAGTACGTCGACGAGCTGGTCACGGTGAGCGAGGAGGAGATCGCCAGCGCCGTTCTCCTGCTTCTCGAGCGCGAAAAGACGGTGGTGGAGGCCGCCTGCGCCGCGGCCGTAGCCGCCGTCGTGTGCGGATACGTCCCGGGGCTGGAGGGGAAGAACGTGGTCATGGTGCTGAGCGGCGGCAACATCGACGTGTCGCTGATGTCGCGCATCATCGAGCGCGGGCTGATCCAGGACGGCCGCCTCGCCCACCTGGTGGTGCGTCTCCGCGACCGACCCGGCGCCCTCGCCGCCCTCACCGCCGCGCTGGCGGAAAGTGGCGCGAACGTCGTGAGCCTGGACCACCGCCGCGGCACGGGCGGGCTCTGGCTCACGGAGGCGGAGGTGGGCCTGACGCTGGAGATGCGCGGCCGCACGCACGCGCAGGACCTCATCCAGATGCTGACGGACCGCGGCTTCACGGTGCACCGCGAGTGACCTTTGCGATGGAGTCGCTGCGCGAGCGGATCTTTGCGCGCGACGGGTACCGCTGCGTGTACTGCGGCGGCGTCTTCCCCGCCGAGGAGCTGTCGCTGGACCACGTGCAGCCCCGCATGCGAGGCGGCGACAACTCCGAGGGGAACCTGGTGACCGCCTGCAAGCCTTGCAACACCCGCAAGGGCGCCATGCCCGCGTGGGCCTTTCTGGCCGAGCTTCCGGAGGAGCGCGCCAACTTCCTGCGCTACGCCGTACACGTCTGGCCGCGCCACCTGCGCGCCATCAAACAGGCGGCGCGCTGACCCCTTCGGGCCGACTTCGGCTCCCCTCCACGCGGACGGGGAGCCGCATTTTTGCGCTGAAACAGGGCCGAACGGCGTGATTGCGGGGATCGGCTCAGGTGGCGTGCATCATGTTTGTAACAGTTTGCTCAGAGAGGGCCCGTTGCACCGCCGCGGTGGCTCCGCCCTTGCATGGCGCGACCACGGGTACCGCGGGATGGCGCAAGAGGTTGCGCCGCGGCGGAGTGTGGGGGGTTCGCAGTGAAAAAGGGAGGGGCTGTGGCGCGCAGCAGGATGATTCACATGGAGCGCACGCTTGGTTTCGCCACACGTTTTCTGGACGAGGTGCGGGACGACATAGGGCAGGCAGCCCTGGGCGGGATGGACACACCGCCGCGCATCCGCAGCGTTCACGAGGCGCCGGGGCACGCAACACCGGAGTTCAGGACGCTCAACATCCCGATGCCGGACGGGATCGGGGGAGCATCGCCGGAGATCCTTTCCGGCGCGATCGCGCGGTTCGCCGCGGAGAAGAAGCCGGACCGCCTCCTCCTGGCGCTGGAGGCGCAGATGGACGGGTCTTCGGTGCTGATCGCCGAGGCGCGCGACCGGGCGGGGACGAGGATGTTCTGGGTGCAGCCCTTTGCGGTGGCCGGTACGCGGGTGCTGTGGAGCGAGCCGCTGGACGGCGGGTGGCGCGACCCGGGCGACGAGGAGATGATCCTGGACGCCTCCTTCAAGGGCCGCGCGCTTCCCGAGCTGGGACGCGACGTCCTGGTGGCGGTGCGGAAGCCGCAGCGCAGGCTGGAGCCGGCGATGCCCGCGCGGTGAACGGCGGGTGGGGGTGAAGGGGTAAGGGATGCGGGGTGCGAGATGCGGCAGCTTTCCGGGAGGAGCCGGGGGGCTGCCGCTTTGTGTGGGGGGAGTCCCGGCGGTTGAAACCGCAGCAACAACCGCGGGAAGCCTGCCTTCGCAGGCTCCGGGTCGGCGCGTCCGGCGCCGCATTGCCGGGGCGCCGGGGGCTAAAGCCCCCGGCTGGAACCACGCGAAGACCGCTGAAGCGGTCTCGTGAGCCGCGATCAGTCCGCGAAGGCGGACTTTGTGCTGTTGTTGCCGCGAGTTC
>DASVVI010000731.1:0-3248 GCA_036386635.1 Longimicrobium sp. | reverse complement strand
CCAGCGCGTGGCGGGGATGAAGGACGACGACCTGGCGCGCATCCGCAACCGCGAGATCGGCTTCGTCTTCCAGACCTTCAACCTCCTTCCCCGCTCCACCGCGCTGGAGAACGTGGAGCTGCCGCTGGTCTACGCCGGCGTCGGCAAGGCGGAGCGGAAGGAGCGCGCCGCCGGCGCCCTGGCCGCCGTGGAGCTCGGCGACCGCATGGACCACCGCCCCAACGAGCTCTCCGGCGGGCAGCGGCAGCGCGTGGCGATCGCGCGGGCGCTGGTGACGCGCCCCTCGATCATCCTGGCGGACGAGCCCACGGGGAACCTGGACTCGCGCACCTCGGAGGAGATCATGGCGCTCTTCCACCGGCTGCACGCGGAGGGGCAGACCATCATCATGGTGACGCACGAGCCTGACATCGCGGCGCACGCGGACCGGGTGGTGATGCTCAGGGACGGCGTCATCGCCAGCGACCGCCGGCAGGCGCGCGTGCACGTGGACGAGCTCGTGCTGGCGGGGGTGTAGCGCATGCACGTCGTCGAAGGCTTCCGCGGCGCGCGGGACACCATCCGCAACTACCCGATGCGCGCGTTCTTTACCGTGTTCGGCACTCTGGCCGGGGTGTCGTTCATGGTGGCGGTCATCACCCTCCTGCAGGGGATGAGCGGCTACGTGGAGAGCAACGTGATCGGCCGCTTCTACGGCTACAACACGGTCTCCGTGCGCCGCGCCCCGGACCGCGACCTGGTGGCCAGCGCCGGCGAGATGCGCAGCCGCAGCCGCAGCGCCCCGCTCACGCTGGACGACGCGGCCTGGCTGGAGGCGCGCATGCGCACGCCGGGGATGCTGTCGGCCGGGTGGTCGGGCTCGGGCGCGGCGGCCAGCACCAGCGGACGGAAGCTGGAAAAGGTGCGCATCACCGGCACCACCCCCAGCCACTTCGCCGTGCAGGGGCTCAAGGTGGCCGAGGGGCGCCCCTTCTCCGAGCGCGAGGCGGAGCGCGGGCTGGCGGTGGCGGTGATCGGCCGCGACGTGGCCGACCGCCTCTTTCCGCCCGGGCGCGCGGTGGGGCGGCGCGTGATCCTGCGCGGCTCCCCCTACCGCGTGGTGGGCGTGCTGGAGAAGCAGGGGAAGCTCTTCACCTTTTCGATGGACAAGACCGCCACCGTCCCCGCGCGCTCGCCGCTCGACGGCGTGCTCAACCAGCGCGGTATGGTGGACGTGATCGCCTTCAAGGTGGCGGACGGCAAGCACCTGCGCCCCGCCCTGGCCGAGGTGGAGGGGTGGATGCGCGTGCGCAAGCGGCTGCGCCCCGCCGACCCGGTCGAGTTCGACGTCACCACCTCCGAGCGCGCGCTGAAGGCGTGGGGGAAGGTGGCGCGGGTGATGATGGTGGCGGTGCCCGGGCTGATCGGCATCTCGCTCGTCGTGGGCGCCATGGTGATCCTCAACATCATGCTGGTGACCGTTTCCGAGCGCACCTACGAGATCGGGCTGCGCAAGGCGCTGGGCGCGCGCAGCCAGGACATCCTCTTCCAGTTCCTGGTGGAGTCTGCCACCCTCTCCGGGATGGGCGGGCTGCTGGGGGTGGGAGCGGGGTTCGCGCTGGCCGCGCTGGTCAGCTTCTTTTCGCCGCTCCCCGCGCAGGTGGCGCCGTGGTCGGTGGCGCTGGGGCTCTTTCTGGGGATCGGCGTGGGGGTGGTGGCGGGGGTGTACCCGGCCAGCCGCGCTGCCCGCCTGGACCCCGTCGTCGCGCTGGGGCACGAATGAACGTCTCCATGGGATTTTCCGCCGCGCTCCACGGAGTGCAGATCGCCTTCGACGCGCTGCGCGGCAACAAGGTGCGCGCGCTGCTCACCACCGCCGGCATGGTGATCGGCGTGGGCACGGTGATGGCCGTGGCCTCCGTCATCACCGGCGTGCGCGGCGTGGTGACGGAGGACCTGGTGTCCATCGGCCCCGACAACTTCGTCGTCGAGCGCTTCGACATGGCCGAGGTGAGCCTGGCCTCGATGGGCGAGGGGCGCTCCCCCTGGGCCGGCACCTCGCCGCTGACGATGCGCGAGGTGCATCAGATCGCCGCGCTGCCCTCGGTGCAGACCGCCATCCCCTCCGTCTCCGCGACCGCCAACCTGCGCGTCGGCCGCACCACGGTGACGGGGCTGGACGTGGAGGGGACTGGCGCGCAGTGGGCGGAGTACCGCGCCGGGACGTTCGTGTGGGGGCGCAACTTCCTCCCCTCCGAGGTGGAGCGCTCGGCGCGCGTGGTGGTGCTCTCCGAGGCGCTGGCGCTGGAGGTGTTCGGCCGCGCCGTCCCCGCGACGGACGCGGTGTGGCTGGCGGGTGTGCCGTTTCGCGTGGTGGGCGTCTACCGCGAGCGCGGCAACGCCTTCGCGGACGAGACGGACCAGTGGTTGGTCGCGCCGTACACCGCCGCGGTCAAGCACCTGGAGGCGGACCAGGGGTGGATGGAGATGACGGTCGTCCCCGCCGCGGGTGTGCGCCGGGCGCGCGCCATGAACGACGTGACCGCCTCGCTGCGCGCCTCGCGCGGCCTGCGCCCCATGGACCGCAACACCTTCACCCTCACCGAGCAGGAGGGTGTGCAGGAGATGTTCGACGACACCACGCGGATGTTCTTCGTGGTGATGCTCCTCCTCTCCTCCATCGGGTTGATGGTGGGCGGGGTGGGGGTTGTGGCGATCATGATGATCTCGGTGACGGAGCGCACCCGCGAGATCGGGGTGCGCAAGGCGCTGGGCGCCACCCGCCGTGCCATCCTCTGGCAGTTCCTGGTGGAGACGGTTACGGTGACGGTGGTGGGGGGTGCGGCGGGGATCGTGCTGGCGGGTGGCGGTGCTCTGCTGCTGGCGCGCTTCACCCCGGTGCCCGCCGCGGTGCCGCTCTGGTCCGTGGTCGCGGGGCTCACGGTGTGCGCCGGCTGCGGCCTCGTCTTCGGCATCGTCCCCGCCAACCGCGCCGCGCGGCTGGACCCCGTGGCGGCGCTGCGGTACGAGTAGGGGGGTGCCGGCGGTTGAAACCGCTGCAACAACCGCGGGAAACCTGCCTTCGCAGGTTGCGGCGGCGGGATTGGCGTCGGGAGGCGGGCCCCGGAGCCCGCATCGCCGGGGGATGAATCCCCCGGCTGGAACCACGCGAAGACCGCTGAAGCGGTCTCGTTGGCCGCGATCTCGCCCGCGAGTCCGCCAAGGCGGACTTTGTGCTGTTGTTGCCGTGAGTTTACTCGCCAGTCTGT
>DASVVI010000730.1:0-1720 GCA_036386635.1 Longimicrobium sp. | reverse complement strand
ATCGAGAAGCCCGCGCCCGTGGAAGAGCTGTCCGAGGCCGAGACCGCGCTGGCGGCGCTCGCCGGGGAAGTCCGCAAGCAGAGCCATCCGGATGCGCTGCGCCTGGCCTTCGAGGCGTACTACAACTACAAGGCGGAGCATCCGAACGAGGTGCGCAAGCCGTACCTGTACTTCGTGGACTACGGGTTGGACAGCCGTACCAAGCGCGGCTACGTCTTCGACATGGAAGAGCTGCGGGTGGTGGACGGGCCCTTCGCGGTGGCCCATGGCCGCGGGTCCGGTGCCAAGTACGGCGTCCCGACGAAGTTCACCAATCGTGAGGGGAGCGCCACCTCGTCGCTGGGCCTGTTCAAGGCGCGCGAAGTCTACGCCTTCACCGGGCACGCGGGCGGCCAGGTGTACCGCTCGGTCGGGCTGCGACTGGATGGAGTCTCCGGCCGCTTCAACAGCGCCGCCCGCCAGCGCCGCGTCGTGGTGCACGGTGCGCCGTACGTGAGCGATAGCGAGGCCGGCCGAAGCGAAGGGTGCCCGGCGATGGACCCGGCGCGCGCCCAGAAGCTGATCCCCAGGATCGGCAACGGCGGGATGGTCTTCCTCTTCTCGCCGCTGGACAAGACGTGGCTGAAGAGCGACCCGTGGGTGCACCGGGATGCGCTGAACGGGTGATGCGCGGGAGGCGGCTCCGCGCGTGCAAAAAGGGGGAGCCCCTTTGAAGCCTCCCGGGAAACAGCAATACCGGACCGAAGGTGTGACACGAGAGCGAAGATGCATCATTCGTGTTACGAGCAGCAGTTAAACTGGACATCGATGGCAGCATGTTTGCGCGGATCGTATGTTTACCTCCCCCGCGTGCTGCCTCCCTACGCCGCGCCCCCCTGAAAGGCGATTTCCGCATGGCTCTTGGTGAGATTCGCGAGTTTCTAGATGCGCATACGCCCCGCCTGCGGTCACTGGAAGACCGCACGCGGCGCGAATCCACCACCACGGACCGAAGCGCCACCCGTGAGGCGCTCATGGAGCTCAGCCTCGCGCTGGAAGAGCTGCGCGTGTCCGAGGAGGAGCTGCGCGTGCAGAGCGACATGCTCAGCGCCGTGCAGCATGCGCTGGAGACGGAGCGCGCGCGCTACCTGGGCTTCTTCACCCACCTCCCGGACCCGTGCCTGGTGACCGACGCGGCCGGCGTGGTCCGCGAGGCGAACCGCGCCGCCGGCGAGCTCCTGGGTGCCCGGCCGGAAGCGTTGAGCGGAAAGCCGCTCGCCGTCTTCGTGGGTGAGGAGGACCGGCGCGACTTCCGCAACCGCATCCTCGAAGGGCTTCCGCAGGACGAGACGGCGGAGTGGGAGGTGAGCCTGCGCCCGCGCGGCGCCCTTCCCCTGCGCGTGAAGGCGCGGGTGAGCGTGATGCGTGAGGCGCAGGGCCGCGCCGCGCTGATCTGGGTCTTCCGCGGCCTGGCCGACTCGCTGGACGCCGCGCGCGACGAGACCACGCTGCTGGAGGCGATGCTGGACGCCCTCGCCACGCCGGCCTGTGCGCTGGACCTGGACGGCACCCTCCTTCGCTGGAACCGCGCCGCCACCGACGCGCTGGGCTGGGAGCCTGAAACGGTAGGCGATGCCTGCCCCGTGCGCTTCCCCGGCGAGGAGTCGGGGGGCGACGCCCTCCTGCGCACCCGCGAGCGGCTGGACGGGGTGCCGGCCGAGGTGACGCGCGGCAACGGGCA
>DASVVI010000729.1:0-2511 GCA_036386635.1 Longimicrobium sp. | reverse complement strand
TTCAATGACTCCGCGAGGGGGTGTTCCTCGGAAGTCGACGAATGTGCCCCAGGCCGAGGCCGCGATTATGTAAGCCGTCGCCGGCAACTCGACAAATAGCGCCCCGACCGGTAGGTCGGGGCGCTGTGCTTCTCAGTCGCGATCCGTGGATCATCGGGTCACGCGCGGTGATCCCGGCAACGTGCCGGAGGCGCGTTTGCTGCGGGCAACGCGAGGTGTCACGCTGATCGTCTCCGCACTGGCCCTTCTCTCAGCCGCTGCCTGCACCGAAACCGCTACCGCTCCGGCGCCAATCGACCCACCCACGCTGCGGCACGAGTTCGGCGGCGGCTGGACGGCCGGCTCCGGAAACGTCACCTCCGGCTCCACTTCGACTCAGGAGGGAGCGATCAGCGCGTACGAATGCGCCCCTGAACGCTCCGGGGGGTGGACCATCGGCTCAGGCGTTACTGGCCCGAATCCATGTAAGGCCCCGTAGGCTGAACAACCGGCGGGTGCGCGGGCGCCCGCTGGCTTCTGGTCGTGTGGGAGCTCGCGACGACCCGCTTCGAGCGTTCGTCCAGCCCGCGCAGCATCCGCTGCTGGTCGCGCGGATACGATGCGTGGCGCAATCTGAACGCAACTCTCCTTGCGAACGTCGAGGCGGGTTCGTAGTCTTTTCAGGTAGCCCCTCCGCTGTTCGAAGCCCCTCCCAGCCCATCCCCAGACCATGCGCAGCCTCGTCCAGTCCCCGCCCGCCGCGCCGCTGAAGGCAACCGACGGCACGCCCACGCTGCCCCCCATTCCGTGCGGGTGCCATGAAGACCCCATCGATGGACTCAAGCGCCTGTTCGTTGACTACGCGCAGGGGCGCTCCATCGCGGCGGGGCGCGACCCGGCCACGCGGCCCGTCTTCCTGCGGCTGCACGGGGTGGCGCACGGCAGCTTCAGGGTGAACGCCGATCTGCCGGAGGAGCTGCGGGTGGGGGTATTCGGGCAGAAGACGGAATACCCGGTGTGGGTGCGCTTCTCCAGCGACGTGCAGCCGGGCAGGCCCGACCTCAAGGGGACGGTGGGGATCGGGATCAAGCTCTTCGGCGTGGAGGGGGAGAAGGTGATGGCGCCGGACCAGGACGCCACCACGCACGACTTCATCCTCCAGAACCACGACGTCTTCTTCGTGGACACCGCCCGCGACATGTGCGAGTTCACCTGCATGTCGCTCAACGGCAAGGGCGCCGACTACGAGGCGGAGCACCCCGTGACCGCGCGCGTGCTCGAGGAGATGGAAAAGGTGGTGGACACCGTGCTCGACACGCCGTACTGGAGCGTGCTGCCGTCCAGCTTCGGCGCGGGGCGCTTCGTCAAATACAAGCTGGAGCCCGTGGTGGTGCCACCAGGCGACGGGAGCCCCGCCGAGTACGACGACCCCTTCTACCTGGCCGCCGACCTGAACCGCCGGCTGGCGGCGGGGGAGTCGCACTTCCGCTTCATGGTGCAGTTCCAGACGGACGACGAGGCGATGCCGCTGGACCGCGCCACCGTGCGCTGGAGCGAGGAGGCGAGCCCGCCCGTGCACGTGGCCACGCTGGTGATCCGGCGGCAGGAGCTGCGGACGCGCGGGCAGTCGGCGTACGGCGAGAACCTGGCCTTCAACAGCTGGCACGCCCTCCCCGAGCACCGCCCGGTGGGGAGCATCGCGGAGGCGCGCCAGGTGGTGTACCGGTCTTCGGCCGAGGCGCGGCGCAACGTCAACGGGCTGCCGCTGGGCGAGCCGGTGGAGCCGCGGCCGAAGGAATGGAAGGAGGACGTGCCCTACCCGGTGGGGAAGGACCGCATCGTCCGCGCGGCCATCCACCCGGCCATCGGCGTGGCGCGCGTGGGGAACAGCGAGGAGGAGTACTTCATCGGGCCCGAGGTGGTGAGCCCGCTTCCGGAGAAGCCCGGCTTCTACCGCGACGCCGCGGGGGCGCTGAAGCGGCAGGCGGCGCGCTTCCGCATCTTCGGCTACGACGCCAGCGGGCAGGTGGTGCGCGAGCTTACGCCGGACACGGCGGAGATCCGCTGGACGGTGCACGTGGCCAACAGCAAGGCCGCCTGGTACCAGTGGCAGATGGCGCTCGACATCCCCGAGGCCGCCAAGCACAAGCTGCCACGGCGCAACGCGGGGGTGAAGGACGACCGCGACGCGCTGGTGATCGACGGCAGGCCGCGCACGTACAGGTCGTGCAGCAGGTCGTACAGGGTGCGCACCCCCAGCGTCCCCGGCGCGTAGTTGGGCGGACCGGTCACGACCCACGCCGGCTCCACGGGGATTGTCCTTCCGCCGATCGTCACCTCCGCCGTCACCGGCCCGTCGGAGGTATCGTCGTACCAGCCGTCGGCGTTGATGAAGCTGTTCTCGTCGTCTTCGTTGTAGATCGGAGTGTTTTCGGGCGACGCGGAGACGCCCAGCCCGCCCAGGAAGAGGAGGCGCCCGTCGGGATCGGTGCGCAGCTCGCCCAGGTACACGGGGGTGCCCTGGAAGGCGCC
>DASVVI010000728.1:0-5152 GCA_036386635.1 Longimicrobium sp. | reverse complement strand
CCAGCGCGTGGCGGGGATGAAGGACGACGACCTGGCGCGCATCCGCAACCGCGAGATCGGCTTCGTCTTCCAGACCTTCAACCTCCTTCCCCGCTCCACCGCGCTGGAGAACGTGGAGCTGCCGCTGGTCTACGCCGGCGTGGGCAAGGCGGAGCGGAAGGAGCGCGCCGCCGGGGCCCTGGCCGCCGTTGAGCTGGGCGACCGCATGGACCACCGCCCCAACGAGCTTTCCGGCGGCCAGCGCCAGCGCGTGGCCATCGCCCGCGCGCTGGTGACGCGCCCCTCCATCATCCTGGCCGACGAGCCCACGGGCAACCTGGACTCGCGCACCTCGGAGGAGATCATGGCGCTCTTCCACCGGCTGCACGCGGAGGGGCAGACCATCATCATGGTGACGCACGAGCCGGACATCGCGGCGCACGCGGACCGGGTGGTGATGCTCAAGGACGGTGTCATCGCCAGCGACCGCAGGCAGACGCGCGTGCCGGTGGGCGTGCTGGCCGGGCGCCCCGAAAGCGCCCTCGCGGAGGCCTGATGAACGCCCGCGAGGCGGTGCGGATCGCGCTCTCCATGATCCGCGCCAACAAGCTGCGCGCCTTCTTCACCGTGCTGGGCACGGTGGTGGGCGTCACCTTCCTGATCGCCGTCATCACCCTGATCACGGGTATGAACGCGTACATGAAGGAGGAGTTCGCGGGCAAGATCCTGGGCTTCAACACCATCAACGTGCGCCGCCTTCCCTCGGTGGGCGGCGGGCCGGTGGACGAGGCGCAGTGGCGCGAGTGGCAGCGGCGCCCCCGCCTGACGCACGACGACGCGCGCTTCCTGGAAGAGCGCGTCCAGACCCCCGGCCTCCTGTCCTACGCGTACGACGAGGACGGAAAGGTGGGCGACGGGCGCGGCAAGGTGGTGCAGGGGGTGAACATCATCGGCGCGTCGGCCAACTTCTTCAACGTGCGCGACCTCAAGATCGCGCGCGGCCGCACCTACACGGAGAGCGAGGCCGACCGCGGCGTTCCCGTGGTGGTGCTGGGCGAGGAGGTGGCGAAGAAGCTCTTCGAAGGCCTGCCCGTGCTTGGGAAGGAGGTGCGCATCCAGGGCTCCCCCTTTCGGGTCATCGGGGTGATGGAGGAGCAGGGGTCGCTCTTCGGGATGTCGATGGACCGCATGGTGGTGGCGCCGATCCGCTCGCCGCTCAATGGGTCGCTCTTCCGCAACAACGTCGCGGAAGACATCTACTTCCGCGTGCCGGACGCGACGCTGATGGCGCGCGGCCAGAGCGAGCTGGAAGGGCTGATGCGGGTGCGCCACCGCCTGCGCCCCGGCGTGGAGAACGACTTCATGCTGGAGACGGCCGACGAGGCGCTCGGCTTCTGGGACAAGATCTCCACCTTTCTGCTGATGGCGCTGCCGCTGCTGGTGGCGGTGTCGCTGGTGGTGGGTGCGGTCGTGATCATGAACATCATGCTCGTGTCGGTCAGCGAGCGCACCCGCGAGATCGGGGTGCGCAAGTCGCTGGGCGCGCGCCGCAAGGACATCCTCCTGCAGTTCCTGGTGGAGGCGGGCACCCTTTCCGGCGCGGGCGGGATGCTGGGGATCGGCTCGGGGATCGCGCTGGCGTACGGCGTCTCGGCCATCTCGCCGATCCCGGCGCGGGTGTCGCCCGGTTCCATCCTGCTGGCGATCCTGCTGGGGATCGGAGTGGGGCTGATGGCGGGCGTGTACCCGGCTTACCGCGCCTCGCGGCTGGACCCCATCGTCGCCCTGCGGGCGGACTGAGGAGCGATGAACATCACATCGACGCGCGAGGGGATCGGCATCGCCCTCGACGCACTGCGCTCCAACAAGGTCCGCGCCTTCCTCACCACGCTGGGGATCGTGATCGGCGTGGCGACGGTGATGACGATGGCCGCCGCCATCACCGGCTTCCGCGCCATGGTGATGGAGGGGATCGAGTCGATCGGCCCCAACAACTTCATCGCATCGCGCTTCGACCCCACGGAGCTCACCTTCAGCGACGACGGCAAGGATCCCACCGAGGGGAAGCCGCCGCTGACCTTCGCCGACGCGGAGATGCTGGAAGCGCTCCCGGCGGTGCGCACGGTCGCCACCTCCATCGACGCGGGCGGCGAGGTGCGCATGGGGTCGCGCGCCGTGAGCGGCGTGCAGATCATGGGGCGCTCGTCGGACTGGGTGGAGTACTCCAAGGGCGACTTCCTGCGGGGGAACAACTTCCTCTCGGTGCACGACCAGCGCGCCTCCAACATCGCCGTGCTGTCGCCGGACCTGGCGGAGCAGCTGTTCCCCGCCACGGACCCGGTGGGGCGCACGGTGCGCATCAAGGGGCGCGAGTTCCGGGTCGCGGGCGTCTACAAGCTCAAGGACAACATCTTCGCCTCGGCGATGAAGAACTGGGTGGTCGTTCCCGCCACGACGGCCATCAAGGACCTGGAAGCCAACGCGGAGTGGATGGACTTCCTGGTGGTCACCGAGCGCGGCTACACGCAGGAGCGCGCCATGGATGACGTGACCGCCGCCCTGCGCAGCGCGCGCGGCCTGCGCCCGGCCCAGGAGAACAACTTCGCGCTGGTCAGGCAGGAGGCGTTCAAGAAGATGTTCGACCGCCTCACCGGCGTCTTCTTCATCGTGATGGTGGTGCTCTCGTCGATCGGCCTCATCGTGGGCGGCGTGGGCGTGGTGGGGATCATGATGATCTCGGTGACGGAGCGGACGCGCGAGATCGGCGTGCGCAAGGCGCTGGGCGCCAAGGCGAGCGAGATCCTCTGGCAGTTCCTGGTGGAGTCGGTCACGGTGACGGTGATCGGCGGCGCGATCGGGCTGGCGGTGGCCACCGCGCTCGCGGGGCTGATCACGGCCGTGACGCCGGTGAACGCCACCATCCCGCTGTGGGCGATCTTTGCGTCGATCATGGCCTCGGGCGGCGCGGGGATCGTGTTCGGGCTGTACCCGGCCAACAAGGCCGCGCGGCTGGATCCGGTGGAGGCGCTGCGGCACGAGTAGGCCCCCTCCCCCGCTCGTTCCTCGCGGCCCCTCCCCCAAAACTACCTGGGGGAGGGGCTGTTTGCGTTTGGAGTTGGGCGGCGGCATTTTCGGGGCGTCGATGGCGAACCTGTTCCCGAGACGCGATCTGGATACGTGAGCGAAGCTTCTGAAGAGACGGCGGTGGACCTGCTGGCCATCGCGGCGCACCGCGACGACGTGGAGCTGCTGGCGGGGGGGACGATCGCCCGCGCCGCGTCGCAGGGGTACCGCGTGGGGATCCTGGACCTGACCGCGGGGGAGACGGGGACGGACGGGAGCGCCGCACTGCGCGGGCAGGAGGCGGAGGCGGCGGCGCGGGTGCTGGGGGTGGCCGTGCGGCGCAACGCCGGACTCCCCGATGCCGGGCTGCAGAACACGCCGGAGACGCGGCGCATCGTGGTGGGGCTTGTGCGCGCATTCCGGCCGCGCGTGGTCATCCTCCCCTATCCCAACGGGCGCCACCCCGACCATCGCATCGCGTCGCAGCTCGGCTACGATGCGTGCTTCCTGGCCGGCCTCCGCCGCTTCGACGCGCCCGGCGAGCCTCACCGCCCGCACAAGCTCCTGTACGCCCTCGCCTTCCGCGAGGACGCCGTCAAGCCGAGCTTCGTGGTGGACGTCACCGCGCAGATGGACACCAAGATGGAGGCCATCCGCTGCTACGCCTCGCAGTTCGACGGCAAGACGTGGGGCGGCGAGGTCTTCCCCGGCGGCGACCGCCCCCTCTACGACCAGGTCCGAATGCACGCCGCGCGCTACGGCTCCCTGATCCGCACCGAATACGGCGAGCCCTTTTACATCGCCGAGACGATGGAAGTGGAGGACGTGGTGGGGCTTTCGGTGCGGAGTATCTGAAGCCAGACATCGGTGGTAGAGGCGCGATTCATCGCGCCCACCCTCCGCGTTTCTCGAACCCCGCGCCAGCGCACAGATCCCGTAGGGGCAGACCTGCGTGTCTGCCCACCCTTCCCGCTCCTTGACCTCTGCCCCAGCGCACGCGAACCTCGTAGGGGCAGCCCCACGTGGCTGCCCGTGCCCTGCCGTGCCCCGCAACCCGCTTCACGCGGCGCGTCCCAGAAAATCGAGGATGACGGAGGCGTAGCCTTCAGGGTCGAGGATGGCGGCCGCGTGGCCGGTGCCGCGGAAGGTGTGCACCTCAGCGGACGGGTATAGATCGCGCACCGCCTGCTGGCGGGCCTCGGGGAAGAGCGGGTCGTGGTCAGCGTCTAGGATGAGGATGCGGCCGGGCCAGCCGTCGAGGTCGCGCGGGCCGTAACGCTCCTCCGAGAAGTCCAGGGCGACGCGCACGCGGCTCAGGAAGTCGGCTCTGCCCAGGCGCGCGGTGGTCTCGTCGAAGTATCGCGTCCAGAACGGGTCCGCCGCGGCGAAGTTCCCGCGCAGCCGCTTGCGAAAGAGCGCACGCAGCAGCCCGCCCGGGAGGATCGCGAGCGGGAGCGTCGCCAGACGTTGCGCGCGCGAGCCCCCTTCGGGAGCGCCCGTGTGCGAGAGCACGAGCGAGCGCACGCGCTCCGGGTGCCTGCGGACGAGCGCCTGCGCCGCCATCCCCCCGAACGAGCCCGCGACAACGTGCACGCGCGACGCACCCTCCGCGTCGAGCAGGCTGACGATCCCATCGACCAGAGCATCCAGCGACGATACCGGCGGGTATTCGGGGATCAGCACGCGGTACCGCCGCTCCAGTGCCACGACCTGCTGAAACGCGAAGTCGCCCGCGCCCAAAACGCCGGTGAGGAGGAGGACCACATCCGCGCCTTCGCCGCCGCTGCGGAAGTGCCAGGTGTGACCCGCGTGCGAATGGCGGATGAAGGGATGTGCCGCGCGGAAGCGAGCCAGTTGTTCGACGAGCGGGGCCTCGCTCATGCCTCGTCCGGCCCGGCGCAGTGCACCTCGATGACGAGGCGCTTCCAGCTCGGCACGTCCGGCCCGTGGACGCGGAGGGCGCGGGCCGTGGCCTTGCCGCCGCGCAGCAGCCAGACGGCGAGCCACTGGCTGATCTCCGGGGGGAGGTGCCCCAGCGGGTCGCCGGTGGCGCGGTGGACCCACACCTCCGGCTCGTCCTCCATGGGCGGATCGGGGATCAGGAGGAGCG